>JANNVO010000255.1:0-2590 GCA_031414475.1 Rickettsiales bacterium | reverse complement strand
CCTCTCCTATTTTCTTTTGAATCGGAGAGGGATAATCGGGGTGATCGCGACCGATTTTAAACAAAATAATAGGAAAGCGTAATCGAGCAATGGCCCAGTCTCGATTTAAAAGAAGGGGTGTACTAGGTTACTTCGAATAGGAATTGAGGTGTAGTACTAGGATCAGGGGCCTGCGTTGCGGAAGGGTTCTGAGGATGACATTAATGGGCCTCGGGTGATTACTGGGAAAAGTCGATCGAAAGTCGATTTGGTTATGCCGATGAATGACCGAAAATTCGAGCGTGTGTACCATCGAGCACCGAGGTAACACCGAGGTGTAAACCATTGTCGTGGATTGTGGACAGTAAAGTGAACGATGGCAGAATCCAGCAGTGCGAGATCTAACGATTTATTCTCTAGGGTGCCTGCGCTGGTGCCGACGTCGGATTATTCTGAATGGCACGAGGCAGTGGTAGTCGCAGTGGCTGGGACGTACCCGATTCTTGCGAATACGGTCAGGACCAAGCAGTTGAGCGTGTTTCCAAGCTATGAAATTCGCTATCCAGCGGCATCGACAACAGCAGCGACGACACCCTCTTCCCTTACTACTGCGGGAACGTCAGCCGCAGCTGCACCTGCAGCCGGGCAAACCAGAGTGATTGCAGGCGCTTTGACAGCATCCGGGATAGCGTCTTCTTCTATTCCAAGACCAGTTATCGCGATGCCGGTACCCGCCGACATAAACGCCCCGAGCGAGTTGGAGAAGATCCTGATCGACAATTGGAAGGACGAGAAGCGCATGAACGACAGAGCTTTCCACGAATATGGGATGAATTTGGTTGGAGCGAGTAACAACGTTGTTGCGCGAATCGGAGCTGTGATGTTGGCCAGGTGTAGGGAAAACTCGGCGTGGAGTCTGGCGTATGCTTCGTCGAATATCGTACAAATTCTCGAAATCGCCAAGTCCACGAGAGAAACACACGGGCTTGGTGCGAGCGAGACAGGTACGCGCCTGCTGGATCATCTTCTTACACTCCGCATCAAGGAAGGAGAAGATATTTCCATTTTCTGTAAGAGATTCCAAGTTGCGCTGGACAGTTGTGTAGCAAATGCCATAGTGTTGACTCCTCATCAATGCGTGACTTACTTTCTCCGTTCTCTTGCTGGAAGGGTGTATGGCTTGGAGATTGAGAGCCTGAAGAAGAGAGGTGCCGTCCCGGCGAATATTGCTGACGCTATGCAGTGGAGCGTGCGCTACACGGCAACGATGCGAGAGATTATCGAAGAACGGAGAGGTCGTGAGGCCGAAACAGGAGCGTCTGCTGCAACGTCAGTGGCCAACGTTGCAACTGGGTCGCACAAAGGCCGTCGTCACAATGCGAAGGCTAGGGCGGCTGGAGAGAATCGACTGTCGGATGAGGAGTGGCGCAAGCTGTCGAAGCAGCAGCAATCCAAGATTATCAGCGATCGAGAGAAGGCGAAGGCATCGCAAGGGCGCAGCCGAGATGACAGCGAGGGTAGCCAGCCTCCGTCTCAACGTGGAAGTACCGTGGGACAGAATGCAGGTGCAGGGCAATCCGCTCGGGGGGGGCGACTCCAGAGCCAATCAAGGATCTCGAGCTCAAGGCAGTGGCCGGATGGCGTTGAGTGCTTTTCAAGAGCAAATGACGGAAGAGAATTATGACGACGAAGACGACGCTGCCCTCGAGTATTAGGGAGGAAACGCCGATATAGTGCTGGCTGTCATGACAAGAGAGTCGGAAGATAGCAGCAAGATACCGTGGGCAGGCTTCGGCGCAGCGAGATTTGAGAAGCGAGCGAGTAAAGGCGATTATAAGAACGACGAGCGACAGCGGCGCGACGGTTCAGTGCGAGTGTTCTTAGACACTGGCTCGAACACCAATCTGGCCAACTCGGCAGATGGGTTGTCGCAACTCACAGAAGGTGAACCAAAGAGGATACAAGGCCTCGCGGGAGAGGTGCTTAGTTCCTTGTACGGTGTTAATTCGCTTGGAATGGTGGTCGCTGTCTGTTCAGGAGTTCCGCTGAACTTGATATCTTTCGCGCGATTGACTAGGTTGTTTCGGATTTCTTACAATGAAGATAGAGACTGTTTTGAGTGCACGGGTCGGGAAGATCCGTATCATTATGTGGAATTCTGCCCTACGAAGGATTATCCTTTATTGTATTCCTGTTGGATTCCGTTCCATCAAATCGAGACAACATTTCATGCCACCGAGTCAGGCGCCGTCGATGACGTAGTGCAACATAAGGAGGGGGTTGCGCGGTATGCCAGATGGCACATGGCCAACAACCACATGGGAACCAACAAGGAAGAGTATGCCATTCGCAATGGGCTGGCCCCCGGTATCACGATGGACGATAGACGACGATTTTACGCTGAGGGACCCTGCGATGTTTGCGGACGATGGCGGTCTACTGTCGGGGAGCAGCAGTCCTCGCGCAGTCAGGAGGAGAAGCCTGCGTATAAAGTCGGCGAGGTGTTGGGTTTGGACCTGTACTATTATGCTGGAGTTACGTACCTTCTGGGTATGTGTCTCGCTTCCGAATACGCGTTTTCCTGCCCGCTGCCAGACAAGAGAGCTGATAC
>JANNVO010000254.1:0-3177 GCA_031414475.1 Rickettsiales bacterium | reverse complement strand
TCAAGTCTTCTCAAGCCCACCATTCTTTTTTTTGCTACATTTTACGAACATGTCAAACGGTGAACGCAAGGTGTAGATTAGCTTTGCGCCGTTTAGTTCTAGGTAGCACTACAAAATTCTATGGAAATCACTTTTATCATTGACACAAATCTAACTCAAAGCATAATAATACCTCTATTAACTTAGAGGTTTATATTTATGAAAAATTATATTTTATTTTTAGTTGCAATATGTTTGTCTGGCTGTTGTCAAATGACTGGTAATAAGAATCACAATAAAATTCAGAATACCGCAGCCGCTGTAAAGTATTTTGAAGATGAGATGAATTTTACAACCAACCCTGGTGGCGCTAAAGCAGCAATTGGATCGAAAGATATAACAATAGTTGATGTGCGAAGAGAAGCTGATTTTAAAGCTGGTCATATTCCAGGAGCTATTAATTTACCATTTGATAAATGGGATCGATTTGAAGGTAATCAAACAGAATTTCCTGGTTTAAGGAAAGATGGCTACAATTATGTTTATTGCTACGAATTATTATGTAATTTAGGGCAAAAGGCCGCTAAGAAATTTGCCTCTTTGGGCTATCCTGCAAAAGAGATGAAAGGTGGTTTTCAAAGCTGGAAAGATCATAAATATCAAATTGAAAAATAATTCGTTGATTTCTTAAATCTAATCTTGCGCATGACTCTACATTAGGTTACAATTAACGTAACTTACTGTAGAGTCATCATTTATGAAACATCTAACCAACTGGCTTGATCAAAACGCAAATAATGAACATTATTTGTTTCCATTTCGCGGCCTAAAGGCTCTGTATCCCAATTTGTCCGATAACGCTTTCAAAGCTTTAATAAGTAGAGCTGTAAATGCGGGGCACTTAGCTAGATTATGCCGTGGCTTGTTTCTTTATAAACGAGCTATGCCACCCTCGGGCCTCATATTATTCCACGTTGCAGCTCTACTGCGCGCGAATGAATTAAATTATATCAGTTTAGAGACAGCGTTAAGCGACGCTGGTGTTATCTCTCAAATTCCTATGAATTCTATTTCAATTATGTCATCCGGTCGAAGTAACATCATTTCCTGCGGCGATTATGGAAGGATAGAATTCGTTCATACTAGCCAGAAACCAAACACTATAATGAACCGGCTTATCTATGATGCAAATTGTAGGTTATGGAGAGCAAGTGTGCCATTAGCTATTAGAGACATGAGGGCTACGCACAGAAATTGTGATTTAATCGATTGGAGTGCTGCAAATGAATTTAATTGATTGGGCTTCGCATGCCTTCGGCCCAGGATCTCAAGCAACAAAAGAAGATACCGAACCTAAGTCCGGTATGACTGTGTTTTACCGGCGTGACAGCTTATTTCATTTCAGACGTGATAATATCTCATCTCTACTTAAAAGCGGTAGTATGGTTTTTAGTTCTGGGCCGCTAGCCTTACCTGTAAGAGCAAGACGCAGAGGCATATACAAATCTTTTCCCTTTTTACCACTATTTTGTGAAATAATTTTTGTCCAATCAGACCAGGTAGATTCGTTTATTATCTCAGGGAGCGTGTTTGCCGCAATCTCAAGTAATGCTTGATCAAGGCCTTGAACCTTAGTTGGAGCATGGCATATCTGCCACCATTCTTTTATTTCAGAGAGTTTTTGCAAATTAGGCCTTACTGCCAGCCAAAAATTTTCATCAACTTTATTTAGTTCGTTTTTTTGTAGATAAGTCTTGATATCGTTAAACTCCAAGGTGATTACAAGTTTATGGTTGAGGTGTTCTAGTTCCTCTGGCATATATGTTGTTGGGCTTTTTGAGTATGTAGTAATATCAAATTTCTCAACTAATTCATCCAGGTTTTTGCTTATATTAACTGGATTGGATGTACCGATTAATGCCAAAAAGCTATTAATTGCCATAGCTTCTATATTTTGTTCCTCTCTTATGGTTGCAACATCATAGCCACCTTCGCGTTTAGAGATTTTATCCTCTTTAGATTTAACAAGGCTTAAGTGACCAAAAGATGGAGGCGCAGTTCCAAGAGCTTCAAACATTTGAATTTGAATTGCGGTATTGCTGACATGATCTTCGCCTCTTATTACATGTGAGATATTGTAGTCTATGTCATCTATAGTTGAGCAAAGCATATAAGTCATGCTCCCATCGGCGCGAATAATCACTGGGTCACTTAGTTTTGATCCGTGGTATTTAATTTCTCCTTTGATCATATCTTGCCAAACTATGTCAGCATCATTAATTAAGAAACGGTAATGGGGTTTTCTGCCTTGCTGCTCGTATGCTGCGATCTGTGCTTCGCTTAGCTTTAATGCTGCGCGATCGTACATTGGCGGTTTGCCGCTTGATAATTGGAATTTTCTTTTTATATCCAGCTCCTCTGGAGTTTCATAGCATGGGTATAGTCTATGTTTCTTAATAAGCTCAAGCTTAATTGTGTCGTATTTATCAGCTCGCTCAAGTTGATTAAACGTCCTGTCCCAGACTAAACCTAGCCATTTTAGGTCTTCTTCGATTGCTATTTGATATTCCTTGCGAGAGCGTATTAGGTCTGTGTCGTCCATGCGAAGGATGAATTCTCCATCATGCTTTTTTGCATACAACCAATTTATTAGAGCGGTTCTTACGTTGCCGATATGAAGTTTACCTGTAGGCGATGGGGCAAAGCGAGTAATTACTTTTGTCATAATAAAAATTGATCGTTGAAAAAGCGGATGCTATCATATATCTTAAAAACTCGCAAGAATAGTATGACTGTCATGCTGAACTTGATTGAAGCTTGGGCCTGCCTCGGCTCGGCATCTTCTTATTAGCTGCCGTCATGCTGAACTCGATTCAGCATCTCATGAGACAAAAAAAGATACCGGGTCAAGCCCGGGATGACAGCACTTTTAAGTCCGGGATGACAGGTGTTTTCAGGATGACTTATTAAGGTGATTTTTATAGGGATAACCACTTTTTTTGCCAATCAATATTTTTTGGCACGCTTTATGCACCTATAGCATCATAAGGCAATATTTTAAATAATTTTTTGGAGAAAATAAAATGTCGAAAGGAACCACAGTAACAATGTTTAGCAGGTCAAATGACACACTTGCAAGTAACGTTGGTGCAAAGGAAGCTTGGGGTCACAAAAAGAGAGAAAACTTATTCATTAACT
>JANNVO010000253.1:0-4039 GCA_031414475.1 Rickettsiales bacterium | reverse complement strand
GTTTATATATTAGTTTTGGTTGACTAAATGGGTTATTCATAGTTTTATAATCGAGAATAGCTTGTTGCTTAATAAACTTGGTGTATAGCAACTAATCATTTAGATTTCAATGTTTTTAATTTGTGAGAAAATTGTATGAATAAGATAAAAATTTTTACTACATATTTGTTGATAATTTTATTTGCAGGTGTGACAATCGCAGCAGAGCAAGAAGAGGTGAGTAAACCAAAGGCAAAGCTCCATGATCCTGCTGAATTTCAGAAAGTTATTGATGAATACAAAGATTATGTTGCAAAGATTCCGGCTGAAATTAGAGAAGAAATTATCAGTTACAGAAAAGAAATTGCCAAAATAAACAAACATAAAAAGGTTCTTTATACAAAACTTTCTCAAGCAAGCCAAAATTACTTAAAAAAAGAACAACAATACAAGAAAAAACTCCCTATGAATCGTAAAAGCTTAATTTCGATTGATCCACAAACTACCGATACACAAAAAGATGGTAAATAAAGAGTAGTATACAAACTCCTATACGATTAAGAAAATTGACTAAGTATAAGCTACTAGTCAATTTTCTTAATTTTCAACAATATCGTCAATATTGCTTGTACCGTGGGGTGTCTTGTTCCATTTGAAGGGAGATAAGATAATTTCCCAGAGAGCCCTGTAACTCGCAATAGTATGCAAAACAAAATAAAACGGCCAACATATCAACACTATGACATCTGATAAGGATCTGATAGTAACTGGAGAAGTTCCGTTTGAGACTACTATATAAGCAATGGTATACATGTAAGATACTGAAAAGAAACTATTAACTAGCCATAAATAATAAACTACCGGATGCAAATCGAAATAAAGTAACAATATTAGCCACGGCAAAAAGAAAAAGCTATATGTTGATAACCCTACAAAAATGTAAACTGTAGCAACTTTTAATAATCCAAGTTTTGTATAATCTTTTTTAGCTTGTATAAAAACATATATTGTTTGAATAAAACCTTTGATCCATCTAGCTCTTTGCCCTATCCAATCGATTAAGTTATTAGGAGCTTCTTCCATTGTTGTTGAGTCAATCATACTCACTTTATATCCTTTTAAGTAGAGCCTAATACCAAGATCTGCATCCTCTGTTACATTATAGGCATCCCACAATCCAATCTCTCTTAATTTATCTACTTTGAAATGATTGCTAGTTCCACCCAAAGTCAGAGGCAAATCAAATAGACTCAAGCCCCGAAGCAAATATTCAAACCAAATACTGTACTCAATGCTAAAAAATCGAGTCAGAAGATTTTCGTTCGCATTATAAAAATTCAGCTTCGATTGCAAACAAATGTAATTTTCTGGCAATATAGAAAAAGCCGCAACTGCCTTTAGGAGTTGATCAGGATCTGGCTCATCCTCCGCGTCATAAACAGTCAGATACTTACCCAAAACAAAAGACATTGCGTAATTCAAAGCTTTAGGTTTTGTTCTGGGAAAGCTATATGGCACTTTTATGATATGTACATAGCTTGGAATAGATAACCCAGCTAAAGCACGTATGGTTATTTGATCATCTGCTTCAATGATAAATTTGACATCTAGTTTGCTTTTAGGATAATTTAGTTTTTCAATTGCCAGAAGGATTGAGGACGCCTTCAATTCCTCTTTATAAAGAGGAACTAGAATAGAATAAATGGGCAAATTATCACTATTATTTTTTAAATATACTACTGAAGACTCTGGCTGCATTGATTCATTATTAAGTTTTGAAATGAGTTTAACTCCTACTGCTTTTGTGAGATTTGGTTTTGCCATACTTCGGCTGAACAAGACCGCCTTAAGCACATTCTGTACAAAATAAAGTATGTTATTTAATACGTTAAAATAATTAATTGCCAAGAACATCGTTGCAAAAAATATAGTTAAGAAACCTGTAACCATTTGAGGGTAATTTATGTTCTTGGCAGAGGCTCTAGGATCAATACTAGCCAAAAAGTCTATAGCATTTAAAGCATTAACTACTGTAAAATCACGTTCTAATATCTTATAAAAATCATCTTTTTTTATCAAAAAAATCTTGGCATTTAGGATAAAGTCAAAAGCCTTCTCTCTGATAATGGAAATATTATTTACTGCAACACATCGATTACCCTCAATATCTTCAAATAAAAAATAACCATTCCGGCAATAGTGATTCAGTTTTCCAAACTCAACAGCTTTTATATCTTTTGAATCTAAATTAATATACGGAATCTTATATTTGTTAACTAGTAATTCAATAGTATGCTCATTATCCAATAATTCATTTTCCTTGAGATATTTGAGGATATTTTTATATTCAGCAATGCCAACAACTTTATTCATTTTATTTATTTCCCATACTATAAGTTAAGCCATACAGAAAATATTGGACCAGATACAGTGTAAAAACGATCCACCAAACTTCCTTTCCAAAAATACCCTATTTGAGCAGTAAAACAATTTAAGCCAGATCTATCAAATACCAACTCTTTTGCAATTGAAACTTGATCATATATCGTTCGCCTGTATAAAATATTTACAAATTTCGCTTTTTCGTATTCAGTATAATTGCTTACCGTAAAACCCTTACCAAATTTTATGCCTTCTTGTATACTCAGTACATACCCAATACTATTACCAATAATGCGTCCATAATACTTGCGGGCGGTAATACCACATTCAAAATACGCACCATAGTTCTTTTTAATTCTTGAGTGCCCGATTAATAGTTCAAAATCCGTATAACCAAGACTCTTGCGCTTATCGTAAGTTGAGAAATGAATTTTTGGGCGAATAGTAGCTACCCAACTTTCTTCATCAAAAAACTTATATTTATAAAAAATATCAATTTCTCGACCAGACTTTGTTGCAGATGTTTTTCCTGAATTAAGATCAGCAAATTTATCCGTTTTATATCCTAGTTTTGTACCAAAGCTGTGATCATCTGCTAACCCATATTCTAATTCAAAATAAGACGCCTCATCATCACTAAAAGATGTTAGCTCAGAAGATTCCTGTTCCAACAGGTCTATATCGCGCTTTATTTGTTCAATATTCCTACGTTCAGAGTTAAGCAATTCTCTTCTAAGATCAGAAGCTCTTTTGTAAATTAGAGCTTTTACCATACTGAGTTTCTGAATCTCATTTTGCATATCTATGAATGCTTCTTTGCGTATATTCCTTATCTTACGAGAACGCGCATCAAGTATCGAGTGACTTGAGTATAGATTATAAGTGCCAACTTCTGGAAGCCAAGCACCCGCATAGGACTCAGTAGTACTCAAAATAAATACTATAGTAAATCCCAAATTAAATTGGACAAATGAATTTAAGAGCGAGACTGCGCAGCGTATAATTATACGTGAGCACAGTAGAGACTCACAAAATTTGTTTGGAGCAATTTTTCGCATTTTACCAATTCTCAGCTTAAATTGGACAAATGAATTTAAGAGCGAGACTGCGCAGCGTATAATTATACGTGAGCACAGTAGAGACTCGCAAAATTTGTTTGGATCATTTAAGCTGAGAATTGGTATTATATGTTTTCCTTGAGCCATAGGATAGTTCTTTTAAACCAACCTGAATCTTCAAATTGGTCAGTTCCATAAGAATTTTTTTGATTTTTTAATGATTTAGATTTTACCATACCAAGAGCTGTTGAATGTATATAGGTACTATAATTTTCAACAAATCCTGGGATAATTTCTGGCTTAGCTATCCTGACTTGTTTATGAAATATTTCTGCAACAAGTGTCCTTATACTAGCAAGAGCAGCGCCCCCCCCTGTTATAACGACTTGACGAGCAAGGAGATGATCCATAGACATACTATCACACTGCTTCTTTATTACTTCAGTAATCTCTTTGATCTTTGGATGTATAATTTTAGCCAACTGGCTTGCTGTAATTGTATGTTCACCATTATCAAGTTTTATTACGGAGTCCTTCAACAACAAACCAGGATCAGCAACACCATATAAAATCTTGAGTTTTTCTGCTTCTTTAAGACTTATTGATAAACTCTTTGCAAT
>JANNVO010000252.1:0-7718 GCA_031414475.1 Rickettsiales bacterium | reverse complement strand
AGGTTACTTTACATTAAAGACATGTTTTTGCGTTTTGGCTAAAACCTCACCGTTACGCCACACTATAGCTTCTACATGATGCTTGCCTATTTTTGTTGGCCACAAAAATGCTATTCCTGGTGTGGGATCATGTTTTTCGTTGTCTATAACCCATTCGACTGTATCCGTTTCTAAAGCTCCTGATAGTCGCATCTCAAATGCCTGTTTGTTATGAGGTATACGTGGATCAATGGCCATTTCCAAGCCGTTTGCTGGGCGAAAAATATCTATTTTATTATTAGCAAGTTCAACGGGTAACTTTTCTTCTTCTGGAAGAAAATACTCGGTATGCATTGCACAATTTAGGTTTTGACTCTCTAAGTCCTCGGGATTTATGCATACATTTTTTGCTACTAATTTAGAACTAATATAAAGTGGTGCGGTTTCAGTATTTTTCGTGAGTTCATTGAAAATACTACGTAATGCAAGAGATGGTCCTAAGGAACCGGTAACCCCATCTGTTGCGCTATAATCTGCGTTTCCCATCCATATTCCAACAACATATCTATAATTATATCCAATGGCCCAAGCATCACGGTAATCGTTTGAGGTACCAGTTTTTACTGCTGTTTGGGTGGGTAGGTTCAGCACACTGTTTCGACTAAATTCAAGGTTTCTTGCCCAAGGATCAGAAAGAATATTACCTATCAAAGAAGCTATCTCATCGGAGTAAATGCGTTTTTTCTCTGATGGAGCATCCCGATAAAAGGTAATTTTAAGTGGTGAGAATATTCCACGATTTGCAAATGTTGAATAGGCTTGTGCTAATTCAAATAAGGTAACTTCTCCGTTACCTAGTGCTAGCCCTTCATCATAAAAATCTGCAGACTTCGTTAGGCTTTCGAAACCTAGGTTTTGTAAAATAGACAAATATTTTTCGGGTGTTACATAGTTAATTGCGTGTAACGCTGGTATGTTCAATGAATTACCAAGAGCAATTCGAAGTGTTACCTTTCCGTAGTAGGAATTACTATAATTATGGAAATGGTGAATGCCTTGACCAATCCTATTTGAATAAGGTAAGTCCTCGATTATTGTTACTGCTGTCCAGCCTTTTTCAAGTGCCGCGCCGTATAAAAATGGTTTAAGAGCTGAACCAGGCTGGCGTGGAACAGTTACCATATCAATTAGGCACCCAGAAGCCTTATTCATTGTTTTTTTGCACTGAGAGCCAACAGAAACCCAAGCGATAATTTCATTAGTTTTACTATCTATTACAATTGCGGCAGCGTTATTAATATTTTTTGATGACAATGATTTTAGACGATTCTCAAGTAGATCATCGATAAATTGTTGTAGGTTGCTATCTAGTGTCGTAACTATTTTAGCCTGATTCCAAGCAGACTCTCTTCCTATGTGTTCTCTTACGTAATTGACAAAATGAAAAGACTGTGCTGGTGTTTTTGCAACGCTTAAGACCAGATTATGTTTTTTCAGATTACGAACTGATTCTGAATCAAGAATATTATGCTCCGCCAGTTTTTTTGCTAAACGATTAATGGAATCCTCGATTTGTACTTTGCCTCCATGTAGGTCAAATTTCGATGGGGCTCTTACCAGAACGGCCAAAGCTAGCATTTCTTTAGTGCTTAAAGTGTTTAGGTTGCGATCAAAATAAAACCGCGCTGCTTGAACTACACCTCTCCTATTTGAAGCGTATGGCACTTGGTTTAAATAAAACTCAAGTATGTCAGCTTTGCTGACTTGTATTTCTAAAGCAATTGCTTCTAGTCCTTCGATCCATTTTGACCAATAAGAACGTGTTCTAGGGTGCAACATACGCACTACCTGTTCAGTAATTGTGCTTGCCCCGCGAGAGTTGTTACTAAACCGAATACGTTCCGATAAGGCACTAGCTCTTGCTTGCCAATCAACACCATGATGTTCAAAAAAACGTTTATCCTCAGCTAGTATAAAGGCCCGTTGAAATGATTCTGGTATTTCATGTAGTGCTATATTATCATGTGTATTCCAGCGAGTTTGATACGAAAAAGTAAGTGGTTTGCTATTACGGTCCAGAATTTGTAAGTTACTAGCATCAGAGCGGACAGAGTGAAACGCCATGTATGGTGAGGTAAAGTCTGAAATCGTTTTGCCGATAAAGATAACTAGACCAAGGGCCAAGAATATGCAAGACCATTTGAAAAATTTACCATTATATGGTTTACGTATCATTGTTGTTGATGAACCTGAAGCTGTTCTGCAATACCTTTGCCATAGACATCTGGATCGTACATTTCCTCTGCGAGTACTGGCATGATAACAAAATTACCAGGAGCAATAGCTTGCGCGGTATATGACAAATGATAGTTTCCTGCTGGTAGGTAATCGGAATAGAAACGCGCAGAATTATGACGTAGTTCTTTATGATAGAAACTCCAGCGCGATACATTATATGAAATCCAGTCTGAATATTTGAACCACCAGGAGCCGCCTGCCGCTGTAAAATTTCCTTTGTCAGCATCTACGATAGAAGTGGTTGCCACATCACGATTTACTGGTTCTAATCCGCCTGGAATTGGATCGTCAACTACAACAAAATTTCTTGCGGTAGGCAATGAAAGAAATATATCAACCCTAACCAATTCAGACTGTTTCAGTTCAAAAGGTGATTTAAGTAGTTCCCATTTGTCGTTCCTCTCAACGCTATATTCGCGTTTGATTTCGATGCCAGAATTGGTATAACTATCGTGTTCCTTAAGGGGCGCAAAACTGACACGAGTTGTGTAATAAAGCCGACCATCTCCCTTGCGATTAATAGTTGCTTTTGCATCCCTTCCAGGATCCGTTGATTCAATCTTTTTTATAAAAGTAACAGGAGCCTCTTTGACGTCAGTAAATTTTGTTTCCCCAAATTTATTGTTATCTAAGGTAACAATAACATTCATATCTGGTTTTATGTTTTCATATACCCTTGCGTAATCAACCAGTCCATTGAGACAAAATAGGTTTTCTTGTGTATTTTCCCAATGTGTCTTGCTGCCGCGTGCCTCCGTTATCATACGAACTAATTTATATGGAATATCTTCAACGAGTCCTTTGCCTTCTTTGCGTTCTCCCAATTCAATAAAGGTCGAAAGTATAGCGCAGTTTTCACGTAGTGGGCTAGATAGAATTCGGCTATAACTGTCATCGAGTTGTTCATTAAAGGTAAACTGACTACCAGATTGACTAGCATGGGCTAGGATAAGTTTTGATGTTTCAGTAACAAAGTTCTCTGCACCTTTGACCCGCATTGCAGCTTGTAAGAAATAAGTTTTCCCAAACAGACTCATTTGCGCCACATGTGGGCGATAACGTTCTAGATCAGCTAAGCTTATTTTATCGTTTTGGGCAAGAGCTGCTAGTGCCACAGCACGTACAGTAGAGGCCATACCTTTATCGTAGAAGTCAGGATAAGTATCGTGCTTCAAGAAATTATCAAGATAACCATGTAATTTATTTACAACTTCCCCTGGTATGTTATACCCACTTTTTTTCATCCAATTGAATGCAAGGGCGGTATAAGCGGTTAAATATGGATCGACATACTGGTCTTTTGGTATGAAATACGCCATGCCCCCATTGGGAGCTTGGAAGTTTGTAGCTATTTTTAAAGTTTCTTCTGGCAATTGTTTGGCATCTTTCCATTCAAAATCTGTTGGCGTATAAGCTCGTAGATTAATATAATGAGAAGCCATTACCCCCTTGGTCAGAATTTGCTCCCAGCAAGTATGTGGATAGTCACGTAAATATTTGAATGCACCATCCACATTGCCAATTACGGAAGGGGAGGCGACAATGCTCAGGCTACCTACGTCAGTATGAATTTCTTTAGGAAATTTGATAGATTCTTCAACTTTATCCTGATTTGTTGTTCCATAATTTGCAGCTGTTTCCAGTGATCTTCGTTTATTTATAATCAGAACATGTTCTAATTTATCACCATCTCTTGAATCTTTAGCCGTCACTTGGAAAGTAATTTGACCCAATTCAGTTTCTTTTATGGCCTCGACCAGTTTTGTTTGTATTGGCAGCCATACTGTAGTTCGTTTGTATGGTTCTAATGTTATTTTTTTATTTAAAGTAGCTGGAAGTTTTTTATCGTATAAAGACCCACTAGCCTTAATATTCACGACTATATCTCGTTTTTTATCAGTACGATTCATCACGCTAAAGCCAGCATCAAAACTGTCACCTTCTGTAACTTGATTTGGCAAAACTGGACGAATTTCAGTCGGTCTGTTGACTTTAAAGTTTATGTCGCCAAGACCCATCCTATCTGATGGGGTCACCGCTAAAGCTAAAACACGCCAGCCAGTTAAATTATCAGGAACTTCAAAATCAACCTTGGCATTACCCATGGCATCTGTTTTTATAGAGGGATTCCAGTAACTGACAAATTTGAACAGGTTACGCATAGCCAAATCAGAGCCACCGTCACCGCCAGGGTTTGCACCTTTTTTTTCAAATTTCTGTCTGCCAACCAAGCGTGTAAGCAAGCTGTAATTGCGTAAGTCAAGACCATCTAAATTGTAAAATCCCTCATAAGGGTCAAAATAAGATTTTCCTCCCGCAACCAAATCAAACACAGACTCATCAATCACGACAACGGCTATCTCAATAGGTTCTTTTTTGTCTTTGAATTTTGGCTCTGCATGAAGTGTAAGTTTTACTTTATCACGAGGTTTATAAACCTGACGATCTGTTTTTGCAGTAACTAGCATTTCTTTATAGGGATCTTTAATTGGCACAGTCAGATAGCCAATTCTAAACGATGGTTTGCCAAGATCTATTTGTCCATCGATAGGCTGATCAACACGTGGAGAGAATACGACGACAGACAAATAAAACCCAGGGATATAATCAGGCTTAACTTCAAATTCGATAACTGGAGTACTGCCTTCAAGAGTTTGTACAAAATGATCAATTACGCCATAACGTTCTATGGTTACAAGAGCTTGAGCATTTGGATAAGGGTTCTTAATCAGGTATCTAGCCTTGTCACCTACTTTATATGTTGATTTTTCTGGAATAATTTCTAAAGAATAATCATTTGGCTCGTTCCAGAGAACATGTCCATTACCAACTACATACATGTTTATAGTAGTGCTATGATCGTCGCCTTTAGTATCTTTAATACTGGCAATAGCACGATAATAGCCCGGTTCTTTTGGGTTGAATTCACAAATACTTGAAACATTTTGTGAATCGCCTGTACAACCAGCCTTTGGCACCCAATGGTTGGTAAATTCTGTTAAGTAGCTGTTTCCGGAACTTTTTACTTTTGCCGCCTTTGTTTCTTGTTTTTCAATTGTAACAGTCACTTTTGTGCCTACTACAGGTTTGCCAAGTTCGTCGGTGACAAGGTAATCAATATTAGCAGGCTTTCCAGATTCAAAAATCCAATCTTTCGTTCTAAGTCCTACAAAACGATCTACGCCTGCATAATCTGCATATGCTTGAGAAGAAACATACTTACCTCGATCATCCTGAACTGAGCTTTCAAACATCAGTCGACCATAATAGATATTTTGTTTAGGCAGCCTAAAAAGAATTACATTTTCCCCTTTGTTATCAATACGATCTATTTTTTGGAATACTTGGTTTTGGTAGTATTCTCCCAAATAACTGCCAAAAATAAAATCCTTAGCTATGGGCTCTTTAGAGGTAAATGTCCTGCTTTCAAGCATTGCTGTGACGCGTACATTTGCATCTGTATAGGCACCACCAGAATGCAGTTTTGCCTGAGTAGAAACTTCTATATCTGCTTGAGAATTGAATATATCGCCATTTACTTGATTGGTTACTTTGAATGGAGAGGGCGTAAAGTCGCTAATCAAGACCCTGATGGGATACCATGTAAGCTTTTCCTCTTCTTGTTCATTTGTTGATTTTTTATTAGCAAAATCGGCTGTTAAACGAAATTGATACCAGCCTACGAATGCTTGTTTTGGAACAGTGAATTCCCCCGAGTAAGAACCAAATTCATTAAGAGATAGCTCTTTGATTTCATGGATTTTGTTGCCTGTTGGGTCAATAATCTCAAGATTATAGCCACTTTTTGGTGCGGCAGTTAAAGTCTTGTTATCTTGGTTACGAACATAGAGCTTGTATTGCATAGTATCGCCAGTTCGATAAATTCCCTGAGCAGTTGTTCCCCATGTTAGGATATGTCCGTAACGTTTTTTGGTATTATAGTAAACGCTTTCTCCAACAGATCGATAAGAATCGATAATAAAATTATAGCTAATTGGCATGATTGCCATTTCTCCATCTTTATCGACACGGACAAATAGTTTGTCATCTTCATCTCGCCAGCTGCTGTAAAGATCAAGCCTCGGATCAAGTTTTTCCATACCATCTAATATGGCAACACCATCAGAAGATGTAATTGCTTCAGATAGTAATGTTTTGTCAGCGCTTAACTCGGTGAGTTTATCTTTGTAGATACTAACCTTTGCATCATCGACTGGTTGACCAGTTGCTAAATCTGTAACCCAAACAGTACTGTTAAAATGCCCTAACTTTACATGCAATTGATATGGTGTGACTTGAGCAAATAAACGATGACTATCAGGTGATTTGGTAACCAATGGTTCTGTGCTCAATTGCCCATAAACTGCTCCACTTTTTCCAGCCAACATCTGACGAATTTTGAAAGGGATTGCAAATTGCACATCTTGAACGTTTGGAATCTCTTGAGTTGATGAAAGACCAGCTTCTGCACCATTGGGTGATAATTTACGATAATTAAAAGTGATTTTATTCAAATTATTTACATATAAAGGTACTTCGCTCTCAATTTTAGCTTCTATTACAGCGTTATTATGAATTATTTCAAAATTTGGTTTTCGGTGATTTGTCTTAAAACTTATGTCGATTGGTTTTTGTAAAGAGCGACCAAATTCATCTTGTAAATCTGTTTTAGCTGTTTCTTTGTTTTTATCAGAGTTTTGAGTTTTTAAACTGTAATCAGTAACTGCTTTGAGACCAACGGGTAGCCAAATTTCATATGTTCTATCTTTTTGATGCTCTTGCCAAAGACTAGAGTAATCTTCACTATTTGCCCAAATATCAGAATTGCTAGCGTTTATGTCAAGGCGTGGGTTAAACAGAATATTATTTTTTATCTGAGAGCGTAATACGGGGCTGCTAAATACCATCGCCGCTCCGCGCATAGGATTACATAATTTTTGTGTTTCTGCTTTATCTGGTGTAATCAGAATGGAATTTGAATCATCCTCATTAGTATAACATTTAATACCTAAAAAAGAGAATTTGGGAAACGTTTGAAACCGAAGAACCTCTCTGTTGCCAGTGCCTTTTTCATTACCAAGTGCAGAAACAAGACCAGGTAGTACTTTAAGGCTAATAGAACTATCTAGTGGCAATTCTTTTTCGGGCGTGACTAGCCATACTCTTCTTGCCTCTTCGTCTCCAACATTTTGCAAATCTTCATCACTTTTCTTGGGAATGTTCTGATCAGAAATAGTGATTATATTGGTACCCGGAATAGGCAGATAAGATGACTGCTCTCTGTCTTCTGGGTCTGGTTCAATTTTAAGCGCAAAATTTCTGTCCTTGCCACCTTGGGCGGCAACAATAAATAGACTAGATTGCACAGACTTTTTGGTTACGGACTGATTGAATGTTAATCTTAAAACTGGAATGCTTGGGGATAGCCACTTTCTAAACCA
>JANNVO010000251.1:0-24920 GCA_031414475.1 Rickettsiales bacterium | reverse complement strand
GAAACAAGAGCTTTATCTTTACTGAATACCGTAGAGTATCTATTTATCGTTTTAGAAAAATATAAGCTAGTGCTAATAAACACAATGAGCCAACAAAAGAAAATAAGCGCAATGCTTGAGTGAACTGAGTATAAAGTTAATAGCGCAAATATTAAAACAGATAATTTTCTGATAATGGATTCATTAATATATGCAAAAATCATTTCTATAGATCTTGAAGCTTCAGATATCCTGTTTGTGATATCGCCAGCAAGATTAGATTGAAAAAATTCATGGCTTTGATATTGCACGTAATCGTAAAACTCGTCATATACATGTGCTCTGATTTTTGGTATTGCTTTTAAGTATAAGTAGTCGTAGACCCGCCATAAAACATTCAATCCTTCCCACCATAAAGCATAGATTATCACCCATTTGAACAGCAAAGAAGGTAGATCAATATTGGATAAATCTTTATCCGAATAAGCTTCAATAGAGTCGGTTATATTTTGCAGAAATAGGCTGTCTATTGAAGGTATTAATACAGTTAAAAGGGCCAAAGTAATTAAGGATAGTACCTGCCTTTTTTGACTAGAAAAAAGGAAGTGTTTGTACAGTTTAAAAGTGTTTAGCTGAGTTTTTTTAGAATTAATAGAATCGATAAAAGAGATATTATTCTTCATATTAAGGAATACCTCAAAAATTTACTTGAACACCTGCTGTCACTGTCTAAACTGAGTAGAGATTATAGCACATATTCTGTATCAATGCAAATTCTTTGCAGCTCTCTGGGGCAAGAGGTAAATACATCCAACAATGAATATTAGCAACAAAGCTGAAGAAGAAAAGCGACTCATGTCTAAGCACCTGTCTCTCCAAGAGTGGTTGCGGCAATTTTTATAACCCAGAACACAAAAGTTACTTCAGGAACCTTGCTCAAAAATACATACCTGAATTGATTTCAACTAATTATATTAAAACTTCTCTAGATATTAACATTATCCAAAGCTTTTATACTAGATATTTTAGTGCTACTAATGAGTAATATTAAAAATTGAATACCAACACATCTTGATATCTATCAAAATATATGTTAATATGCAGAATATATCTTAACAAATGGAACTAAATGTCAGTACTTGAAGCAGAAAGAATAGTAGAGAACAAAAAGGAAGTGTCAACAAACGATATTTTTTCTGATATAAAATACATTTGTGGCTCTACATCACTTATCGTGGAATCTTTGCAAAAAGGCCTTGATATAGCGCAGCTTCCAAGCGGAGATGTGATCGTAACTGAGGTTAAAACCGTCAACACCCACTATAGCTGGGACAAAAACAAGCAAAGAATGGTTAAAATTAGCCAAACTCAGTAACATAGTTTTTTTATTTAACAACACACCTTATGCCGGCTTGGGTTCGGTATGACGATTATTAGTCATCCTTGTAAAATGGTTATCGTGAGTCAAGCTCAGGACGACAGACTTTCTTTCTAATTTCTACCAAAAATATTCACTTTCTATATCAAACTCAGGTTATCTAACAAAACCATTCGAGAGCTTGCTCTTATACCGATCTCTAGGTTAAATTGTACAAATGAATTTTGAGTGGCGATGGCGCGCAGCCTATATCTTAATAGGTAAGCACCAGAGTCCGTGAAGATTCTTTTGTACGGTTAATTCTGGCGATTGGTATTATATTCTAAACTCGGGTTAAGTTTAAGCGTCAAAATTGTTTTATGTAGTTGTCAAAAGGCATCGTCTTGCAACTAATATTTTCAATTGATTTGAAATACTCTTAATTAGTTATCTCTTCTATAAAATATTTTATACAATAATACGAAATATAAACAATAGTTCTAGTGAGAGTTGATAATGTCTAAATCCCCCCAAGAATCTGAGCTAACAGGAGTTGATAAATCAGAAATTACTTCTGGCCTAAATATAAAAATCCAAAAACACCATTTATCTTCTCAAGACATCAATGAATTTATTGAATTCGTAAAAGGGGCTAAAGAACAAAACCCAGAGGTTCAAATATCTCTTGTAGATTATGTTGCAAAAAAGTTTTATCCCGGAAGAACTGATGTGGTAATTGTTCCAGATTTATCTGGTGAGAAAATAGGCGCCAAGGTTGCGTACGAAGAAGTGGAATCAATGACAACCGAAGATGTTGATAGACTTCGTGAAAATCATACTGATTTGTCGGGTGTTGATTTTACCGGATCCAATATGACTGGTGCAAGGTTCGAATCTTGCGCTATGGAAGGGGCTATCTTTTGTGATTCTGATTTAACAAAGGTAGTTTTTGAGGATTGTTATATGTCAGGCGCAGACTTAAGAGGAGCTGATATTAGTAGCTGCCGTTTTAAAGATGAAGAGCCTGATTTTGATGAGATGATAACTAATATGAAACCGGTAGAGACTTCAGAACTCCAAGAGTACAACAATAAAAACCGATATTCAGGGATGCAACTCAGCACTCTTGAGCCCCTACTTCATCAATATGCTAAAAAAAATGACGAAATAATTGAACGTTCAGAAGAAAAATTCAGCCAAGATAAGCAAGAAAAACTAGAGATAGTAGGCGAAAAACTAGCGAAAAAGACACTTGAGGTGAATGCAGCGTATAAGAAATTGGGATATTATGAATATGCGCGTGGTACAAATGAAGACTACAATAAATTAGTAGTCCAACAAAAAGCGTTAGAAGAAGAAATAAGTACTATTAAGAAGACTTCTTTTGAGAAAGATGTTGATAAGAGTACTCTCAAGTATGTTGTGGATCCAAGCGTTGCTTCAATGCCACTTATTATGGAAGACAGCAACATAATTAAATTTGATCCGGCTTATAAAAGAGGTAGTAGCAAAGAAGAAAGGGCGGAAAAAAAGCAGTATGTAAGGTTAACAAGAGAAGACGCCGAGAATTATCTTCAAGCTCGCCAAGGTAATCCAGATCTATCGATAAATGAGTTTGCAAGAATACAAATGGCGGTAAAAGGTATTGATAGGGTCGATGGTTCTAAAGTTGTTGCTGATTTCTCTACTTTTATTGAAGAAGGGCAAGGTGCTTTATATACAGGTAAACAAACTGATCTTTCAGGGCTTGATTTTAGTGGAGCTAATTTACAAGGGGCATGTTTTGCCGGTGCTAATTTAGAAGGTAGTAAGTTTAACAAAGCTAATTTAGGTTTGGCAACTTTTGAGGGAGCCAATTTAGAAAATGCAGAATTTATTGGAACAAAAGCAAGAGATGCAAATTTATTTGCTGCAAATATTCAAGGAGTTACTTTTAAAGATGCAGATTTTACTAGGGCGTTTATGCCTCATTCAGATGCAAGAGAATCCACAGTGGAAAGTTCTAAGTTTAATTTTTGTGACATTAGGAATGGTAAATGGGACGGTGTAAGTATTGATAAGTCTGAATTTAATTATGCTGATCTTGAAGGAGTATCGCTCGCTAATGCTGACATTAGAAGAACAAAGATGCTTCATGCGAATCTTGAAAAAGCAATATTAAACGGGTGCGAAATTATTGAATCTGACTTAAGCGGTGCGTTTCTTAAAGATGCGGAGGTCAGAAAAGCAAAAATTCAAGACACCGTACTTAAAGATGTTGACGCAAGAGGAATTGATTTAAGTGAAAGTGAAATAGATAAGCTTTGCAAACTTGAAAGGGCCGATCTTGAAGATGCAATAATGCGAAAAGTTAAGGCAGATGGGGTTGTTTTTGTCGGTGCTAATATGGAGGGTGCAAACCTAGAACTTGCGCAAATGAAGGAAGCTGTTCTTGAGGGTGTAAATATGAAATTTGCTAACCTCGAAGGTGCTGTTCTTGAGGGAGTTAAGGCTAATGGTGTTGACATGACCGGTGCGAATGTGACTGACATAAGCGCAAAAAAAGGGCAATTTAAAGATGCGATCTTAGAGGGTGTAAAAGGTGAGAGAGCAAATTTCACAGAAGCAGTTATGGAGGGGGCAAACCTTAGAGGAGCGCATGTAAAAAAAGCGATACTCGAAAAAGTTAACTTGAGGAAAGCTGATTTGCGTGATGCCCAGCTGCAAAAGGCAAATCTTACAGATGCTGAAGTAGAAGGCGTTAAAATTAATGCAGGGACCGATATTCATGAGGCGGAGATTACTGGAGTAAAGGGGACAGCCGTTCACGAAGGTGTGGATGGTGTACAGAAACCTATGAAGCTTGAAGAAAAAAAGGAAATTGATAAGCAAGTTCATGCAGCAGAAGGTAAGGGGTTTTTCTCAAAATTAGCTGGTAATGTATTAAAAGGTATTGGAGGGGGTTGTAAAAAAGTTGCGGATTTTATTCGGCAACCAATTAGTACAAAATGGGGGCGAATAATTGGCGCAGTAGCCGGAGCTTTAATTGTTGGCGCGATTGTAGCAAGTGCGGTTGTAACTGGTGGAGCGAGTCTAGTAGTTATTGCTGGGGCTGTTGCTGGGGCTGTTGCAGTGGGGGCAGTTGTAGGCGCCGTAGCTGGACATTTTGGAGCTAAACATATGGGGCTCTCTACTGTTGCAGCTGGTGTTGCTGGCGGGGTACTAATCCCGGGTCCTGTAGGTGTTGGCGTCGGCTTAGCTGTAGGTGTTGGCGCAAATAAGGCAGTTAAAGTAGTTACAGGTATAGTTACAGGTACAGAGCAGTCAATAGATGATCTTGCTGGCAATGTTGTAGAAGGCGTAGGCAATGGAGCTAAGAGATTAGGAGAACATGTAGGAGTATCGGAAGAGCAAGAGAGATTGGTTGCTGCTAAGAAAAAATGTCAAGAACAATATGTTGCTCCAGAAAGAGAGCAGGCTAAAGGTAAAGGTCAAGGCAAAGAAGCATTTGCAAAGGGGCATGATGAAGCTTTAAGGTTAGATGAAATGGGAATTCAAGTTCCAACACAAAGTGTTAGTAAGACAAAACCAAGAGGTCAGAGTCTAAGTGAAGGGCTACAAGGGGTAAAAGAGACTCTCAGCAGAGGTGAGCCAGTTGTTGAAACAAGGCCGCGTTCTAAGTCAGTGAGTAGTTCTAGAGAATTATAATGATAAATGACTAAGACTGAATTTGAAAAAACTTTACATGTTAATACTGATGGTTCGCCTAAAAAAAGGCGTGGTGCCAACCGCGTGCTCAAAATTACATCATTAACAGTAGATAATACCGATATAAAGGCTCGCAAAGAGGCAGTGAAATTTATATCGGAAAAGATAAAACAAGAAGATATAGTGCCATATATGCAGTGGCTTAGTAGCAGAAAAAAAGGAGAGAATTCATTCAATGATTTTCTTACAAAGCGAAATTCTGCAAATAATAGCAAAACAATAATTGTTGCCGACTTTTCTAATTTAACTATTGGCAACGTACAATCTCGAGAATTGTTAGATTTGAAAGGGGCTAATTTTATTGGTTCAATATTTCATAATACCAGTTTTATTGGCTGTGATTTGAGAAATGCAAAATTCTGTGAAGTTCATTTAGAAAGGGTCTTTTTTAAGGAATCTAGTATAAGTTTTATTGATTTTAGTCGTGCTGATTTAAGTAGTTGTAGTTTTGATAATAGCTATTGTTCTGCACCATGGAATGGGATTGAGGGAGTGAAATTTAGCTCTACGGTTTCATGTGTTAAAGTATATGCAGATATTAAAAATGAAATAGCAAAAAAAAATGAGCAACAGAGATTGCTTGATAATAAACGCATGCAACTCGAAGAAATCAGAAAGCGCACTCCTTTTTTAGCAAGAGTTGGAATAGCTTTAGGGTTATACGAAGCAGCTGGAGAATATATTAGAGTTCGTAATGAATACAAGAAGATGAAAGATGGTGTATTTCTTCTTGATCATATTATTCATGGTAGTTTTGGGAATATATTTAAAGCAGAAACTTTCATATTTGATCCAATTTTTTTACCAGGCGAGGGTTACAGTAATAATAAAATTAGAAAAAAATATGTAACTCTTTCACGGGATCATTTAGTTGAATATTTGAAAAGGATAAGGCGTGCAAAAACTCTATCATTAAATGATTTTGCGAAAGAGTTATATATGTCCTCGATTCCTAAGGGGGCTAAATATGATGATGAGATCAGGATTATTGCTGATCTGTCAAGTAAGATAAATATGTTTGGTAACAATGAGTGGAGTAGGTTGGATTTATCCGAATTGAATTTTACTAATGCTGATTTATCTGGAGTTAATTTTGCTGGATCTAATTTAAAAAACAGTAATTTTAAAGGTGCGAATATTACTAATGCTAGTTTTGAAAGTGCGCTAGTAAATGAAGGGATTTTTATAGATACGGCAGCGGTAAATAGCAATTTCTATAATGCTGATATAACGGATAGTCGTCTAGAAAAATCTGATTTTTCTGGAGCTATATTTAACTGGAGCAAATGTTCTGGAGCGAGTTTAAGTGATGTAAAAATGGATTTGTTGCAAGCAAATAATTCTGTTTGGAAACTAGTAAAATTAGAGAGAGTATCTTTAAATTATGGTGATTTTACTTGTGCCGATTTTAGAGGGGCGGAGTTTTTAAGAGTTCAAGCTAGGAATTCATTGTTTAATGATAGTCTTCTGAATAATATGCGTTTTGATGGTTGTAGTTTTGGCGAATCTTTATTTAATAGAGTCTCTGCTATTCACACGATTTGGAACAATTGCTTTGCTAATGAAATTGAAGCCAGAAGATCGGATTTCACAGGTAGCAAGTTTGCTGAAGGAAGCCGGTTCGAAAAATCAGATTTCTCATATTCTATATTTGATGGAGTTAAAGCTCCAAGAGGACATTTTGCAGGGGCTATATTAAATCACATAAAGGCTGGTTATACAAAATTTGCTGATAGTTGTTTTGAAGGGGCTTCATTTAAATTTGCAGATTTAAACAGTTGTATTATGAGCCAGTCAAATGGCCAAAAAGCCAATTTTATTGGTGCCAAGTTATTCAATGTTACTATGACTGGGGCTAATTTGAAAGGTTCGACTTTTGTTGGCGCAGAAGTTAGAGACTCTGATTTTAGCAAAGTGAATTTTGAGGATTCTAATTGGCGAGATTTGCATATTAAAGACTCTATAATTAATAATATAAATAATCACCGCATCTGTATTAATGATAATACGGAGTTTATCAACTGCGCTTATAGGGTGCTTGATGGTCAATTTTATCATTATGATGAAGACAATTTTATGGATATAATGTTTATTGAACAATTTGAGTCTAATTTAAAACGGATTGCAAACGCTGAAACGATAAGAAAATTAGGCTTCTTATCGTATGCTTTGAAATTATTTTCTAAAGGATATAATATATCAAATAGGGAAGTAAAGAAGATGCATAGTTACAAATTACATAATAAAAATGAATTAAAAAAATATCTAAAAAAACTCCTTTTAGAAGAAAATCATGGCCAGGATTCTAGGTTATTTAGGATAAAAAATTTTTCATAAAGATAAGTATTATGTAGAATGAATCTATACTACTTTTTAATAATTTAAAAAAGGGAGCGTATGCCTATTGAGTATGATGGATTTGATGTTGGAAATGCGGTTAGTAGTGGGGGAGTTACTGGCAGTACGCGTGTCAAGATGGGAGGTAGAAATTATCAGCTAAAGCCTTCGATTTTGGATAACAAATTTATGCGAAAATTGAAAGCAGGATGGACTGATCGAGAGAATTATGGCGAGGTCATTGCCTCTAAAATTAGTAGATCAATTTTGATAACCTCTGATTTTGAGGCGGCGCCTAACGTTTCATTGGTATATGATAAAGTTTCTAAAAAAACACCAGTAGCATCAAAGTATTTAGAGGGTGATAAGGTTAGAACTCTTGATGAGTACATTCAAGAAAAAGATCCAAGTATAAAACCTAAGCGCCATGTAAAATTTGTTGATGGAACAAAAGGTAAGGTGGGGAAGGGAGAATACGATATCAGTGGAGAAAAGAACGCTTCATTACGTAAAGATATAGCGATGGGAATTGCTGGATCTATAATCTCAGGTGATCATGATGTTAATCCTGGTAATATGATTGTAGTTACTAAAGACGGAAAGGATCGTGTTGCACGAATAGATTTCGGGCATGCATTTAACGACTTGTTAAACGCACCAGAAATGTTTGGTGGAGGGGTAAGGAACAAAGATAACCAGGTTTTAGATTTTCTAAATAGAGAAAATCTTGCTGATGTTAGATTTGGTGATCAACCTAAACTTTGGCGTGATTATCCAGGGATGATTCCATCGCAAGAAATGGCCGATGCATTTAAAGAGCTTTCGGAATCCCCAGGGTTAAAGAGTGGTGTAGATGCAGCTCGTAAAGAGTTTGTAGATCTTCTTATAGAGATGCAGCAAAATAATGATAAAGAAGGAATAAAGCATTTGCAAAAGTCTTTAGAGGCTATAAGTAATAATGTAAGTGAAGTTGCGCTGAATCCAAAATTGACCCCCGAGCAGAGCATAGCTGCAGCTTTTGATAATATTGAGAAATTTGCTAAAGATAATCAAAATCAGATGAAAGATGCTGCTAAACTTATGCAGTTACAAGTTGATATTGATAAAGTAATCGAAGGAAAAAAGAAAGGTATAGAACCATCAAAAGAGCAAATGAATCAATTAAAAACTCAGTATGCTGAACTTGAAAAAATAAAAGGAATAGGGCAGAAAGGAGGGGGAGTAGAGTGGATAAAAACTGATGAAAAAAAACCTGCTCACAAAGGAGATTTAGAAAGTTACATAAAGCAGCGTGGACAGAAACTTGGTCTGGATAAAGCCAAATCTAAGGATTTAGTCCACAGCGATTTTCAGCTCCCAGTAAAACCTACTTTCTTACAAAAGGTGTACAACAAGTTATTTGGTGATAAAACTCCAGAAGCTAAACCTCAAGCTGCAGTTACATCTGTTGTTAAAACTAAAGAACACAAAATATCAGGTGATAAACAAACTCCTACCATTAATAAAGAAGTACCGTCTGCTAGTAAACAAATACCTCCCAAACTAGCGGAAAAAGCTCAGGTTATTGGGTCCTCATTAGGTAAATCAGAAAACAACAAACCAGTTGTAAAACCTAAAGTAACAAGAAATAGAAGCGCAAGTGTAGGATGGTAGGATTTATCAATTAATTTGAATAGATACTTGCTATAAAATATTAAATAGTTTATGCTTCCACTTGATTACGGAGAGGTGGCGTCGAAGCAGCCTTTATGTTTTCTATAGTTAAAAAGTTATAGTATTTTTACGTGTTTAAGTCAGGCACTTAAGTTTTAAACCTAGACTGTGCAGCTTGAAAAAAGCTGTGTAAACATGGTTAAGAGCAAAAAAAATTACACGTATCACTGATACTATGTTAGCGCGGGGTGGAGCAGTCTGGTAGCTCGTCAGGCTCATAACCTGAAGGTCGTTGGTTCGAATCCAGCCCCCGCAACCAAACAACGTAACTTATTGTTGGTTTTCAGGAAAAGCATAATTTTGGTCAATAATAATTCAAGAAATAATACAATTTCCTGTAACTTCTGATTGTACATCGGGGTTATCAGGATCTAATAAATCATTTCCTTGCCTATCATAACAATAGAAATTATAACCTCTTTTATCATAGCCTTCTTCGTCATAGCCTTCTTTGTCGTAACCTTTTTCGTCATAGCCTTCCATTTTACAAATATGCTCAATGTGTTCAGCAGCTATGTTTAGGTTATTGATATTCTTGGACATATATTTACCAAATAGATAAGTTAATTAAGCTCTATGCGTACTATTTAATAGAATTTAGTAAATCAATGAGTCTAGTTTTTATAAGTAATACATCAAATTGTAACAACAGTGTAACAAATCTCATTATACATCGATCTATAAAAGATCTATAAAAAATTAAAATTATATGACTGAGGTTTTGTTTTAGTTTTTGCTACATATTGTTATTTAGTTATTTGGATTACTTAATTTAAATGTTGTGTTGGTTTCATCTTGTTTTTCAGCGAAATGTTATATGATTGTTCTACCCAGTCCTTTAACTGAGCTTCATCTTCCATAATCAACAGAGGAACTTTCCAATAGGACATCTTAGATACTCGGCCTTTTGTTTCAAAAGTGAATGCTTCTGATCCTTGCTTTTTATATAATTCTATGTTGGATTGATCGACTTTGAAATATAGTTCATCATGGGCAATAATTGCAAAGATAACCCCATTTTTGTATATACCATACCCTCCAAACATTGCTCGAGAAGTGATTGAGTCGCATTGGGATAGTAAATCTAATACATATTGGAGGTAATCCATGCTCATGATTGTTCCTCATCTTGCTTACCCATTAATACTTTAGCCGTTAAAGGTATCAATATTCCAATTATTAGCCACTGCATGTCATATTCAAGGTTAATA
This sequence comes from Rickettsiales bacterium, assembly GCA_031414475.1. GTDB lineage: Bacteria > Pseudomonadota > Alphaproteobacteria > Rickettsiales > Rickettsiaceae > Megaera_A. The sequence goes on along the minus strand of JANNVO010000251.1, from coordinate 14,576 downwards.
TAATTCTTAATTTGTAGCAGTAAAAAATAAATTCCTACTATACAAAAGAATCCTATCGTGGTCTTTAAAAAAGATAGAGTTACTTCGATTGAATCGGAAAAAACCGTCCATGACAATGTAAACCCTGTAAGAACCATAAATGCCATTAAAGTGTGATTTAGCAGAGAATCCATACTCAACAAGAGTCCAATAGCAAAAGTAATCAATATATACCCTAGTAAGAACGGCTTATTTCTAAATAATTCGATTTGTAGAACAGTCGCATATATGCATAAGGTTAAGATGCCAAATAAAACTGCCCCAAAAACATCATATAGATTATGATATTTTTGTTGTATTAGCGCGCAACCTATACCAAGTATTATTGTTAAAAGAATTGCTCGAACTAACGTATTTTTATGTGCAATCCATAACCAACCATAAAATACTATTGCACTTTGCATATGACCACTTGGAAAAGCGTATCCAGTTTTATTTAGATGCTCTGCCAATGGGATTTGAAAAATAGATTTTAGAAAAGCGTTAAAAATCATTGTAAAGAGTAATAAAAATATAGCATGGCCATATGTTTTTTTATTTAGCGCTAAAAATCCAATTATAATCAAAGGTATTAAAATAAATTCTTGGCCAAATACCAGGAAGAATTTTGCTATAATGTCGAGATATTGCATATGAATTATATTGACAAGGTTGTGCTATTTTTTAGCTAAAACGATAAAATAGGCCAATTTACGTATTTTAAGGAACGCTGTCATACTAATTATTAAGTTGATAGTTTGCAAGTGGTGTTAAAACAAAATCTTGCCAATAGGCAGTTTTTTTACTAGTATCCTTGCACAGTATTAAAGATTTTAAGCAAGTCTATGACAAAGGTTGTAAACGAGGATTATGTTGTCGATCCTATCAAGCAAGATAGTGAACCTTTTATGACTATGCGAGAGCGGAAAATATACAATAAGTGGCGCTTGCGTATATTGAGTTTTATCATTATAGGTTATGGTGCTTACTATCTGTGTCGGCAGAATTTTTCTATGATTATGCCAGCTTATATGGAAGAATTCGGTTATAGCAAGACTCAGTTAGGTTGGGTTTTAACTCTGGCTTCTATTGTTTATGGTATAGGCAAGTTCGTCAATGGCTATTTCAGTGACAAATCAAATGCTAGGTATTTTATGCCTATAGGATTATTTGCTTCTGCAGTCATTACTTTTATTCTTGGATTCTCCAATAGCTTAATTTTTCTAGGTTGTTTATGGATTGTAAATAATTGGTTTCAATCTATGGGGTGGCCACCTGCAGCTCGTATGCTAACTCATTGGTTTGCTCCCAGAGAGCTTGGGACAAAATGGGCTCTTGGTGCTGCCTCTCATCAAGTTGGTGGAGCAATAACTTTAGTGTTTTCTGGGTATTTGGTTGCCAACTATGGTTGGAGGTACGCTTTTTTTATTCCAAGTATTATAGCGATTGGTATTTCTTATATACTATTTAATCGTCTGCGAGAGTCGCCAAAAGAACTTGGGTTTCCACTGGTTGAGGCTTATAAAGGTGATGAATCGTTCGAAGAAGATACAAGTGAAGATCATATGACTACAATCGAAATTTTTCGTAAGGTTTTCATCAATAGAAATATGTGGTACATAAGTTTTGCTAATATATGTATTTATATTGTAAGAATTGGCATTATATTTTGGGGGCCTTTATTTTTAAAGGAACATAAGGGGATATCATTAACTCATGCTGGATGGCAAGTTGCTGGTTACGAAGTTGCTGGGTTGCTAGGAGGTTTTGCAGCTGGGTGGTTGTCAGATAGGGTATTCAAAGGACAAAGAGGGCCTGTTGGTGCAGTCTGTATGATTTGTTTGGCTCTAACTCTGGTTATTTTCTGGCAAATGCCACCAGGTTATGACCAGTTTGGTGCTGTAGCACTAAGTTTAGTTGGATTTTTCGTATATGGTCCACAAGTACTAGTAGGTGTGGCCTCAGCGGATTTTGCTTCAAAAAAAGCAATAGGAACAGCGAATGGTTTTGTTGGAACTATGGGCTACGTTGGTTCTGCGCTCTCGGGAGTATGTGTTGGATGGTTGATTGATGAAACTGGCTGGTTTGGGGCATTTAGCTTTTTTATAGTAGCAGCGCTCCTAGGTTCGTATTTATTTTTCCTCACATGGAATGGGAAAGAAAATATTTAAATAAGATAAACTAAGAAATGATATATTAACTATTTAAGTGTAATACATTTAGACTATTGGGATTCTTAAAATTATTACAGTGGGTAGGAGCTGTTAATGATTGAGATACTAAAATTAGAGATAAAAACATTAAATATTATTGCCGGTAAATTATGAAAATAAAAATTTCGCCCCAAGGGTTTAAAGAAGGATTCGTTGAACAAAAAGCATCTCAGGGAATAGATATTGAGAAAGTGGCTGATTATATGAAAAAATTCTATGGTGAGGATGTAGCGTATTCAGCAGAGCCTCCATATGACATGGAAAAGATTAGATCACAAGTAAAGAAAGTTTGTGACCATATGACTAAATTGGGATTAGAGAACTTTGGTGGGTTAATTGGTAAATTTGTGGTTAATCCCGAAAAGCCATTAGATGCCGCAATGGGAGCGCAAATAAAAGAAACTATGGAAGCTATATTATATCAAGTTGAAAATAGTGGTATGCCTCCTAAAGATTTAGCTGCACAATATAAAGATCGTTCATTTATCTGCAAAGAAGGAACCTTAACTAATTTGCAAGGTATACTTGCTGAAATGTCTCTGGGAACGCAAGGGATTGACGTATATATAACTGACCAAAAGAAGCAATTAGTTACTCAAACGGCAACAGATATGTACCGGAAAGGAGAGTTTACTGAATTTCCTTGGGTTTTCAGGCAATATACGCCTATGGAAATACATAATGTTACTTCTTTAGTAAATAGTGTTGCTCCTGAATATGGATTACAAGTGAAAACTAAAGACGAAGATAGACACATACGTAAAGTGTTCTCCAGCTCGCGTGAAAAATTATCAAATAAATTAGAACAGCAGTTACAAAATGAAGCAGTAGTTGATACCTTTATTGACGGAGTTGCCATGAATGTCATCATGAATTTACCTGTTTATGAAACGGGTAAATACAGTAACCCAAATGACTTCAACAAAGAAGTAATAGATGCTTTGGAAACATTAAAACTAAATAAAGTGATTAATTTTGACGCATTGGTAGAATTAGAGAATTACAAACCAAAAGGATATAAATCAAATGCTCAATCAATTACGCGCGATGCTGTTACCATTTATCTTCAAAGGGTGTAATACAACATCCTGAGATTGATTTGGTTAAGCTAAGAGTCAGCTTAGAAAGTGGCCAAGACATGGATGGTAATTCTCGAGTAACAAAAGATGTTTTAGATGAAGCCAAAGATAAAGGTTACACAGAACAAGCTACAAAATACATGATAGATAATAAATTAAAATTGGACACTGATGATTTTCCTACTACAGATCCAGTGAAATATGCAATCGATAATAACATAAAAATAGAAGGTAAGGATGCTAAACAATATGCTTTAGAAAAAGTAATTGACGAATATCTTAAAACTCCAAATCCTGAAATTAAAAAAGAATTAGACGCAAGATATAAAGAAATTCATCAAATGGGCCCAGAAAAAACTACTGCCTTGCTTTCTGTTGATTCTAGTTTAGGAAAATTTCTAGATGACGAAAAAAATGTAAAGGTTATAGCAAATCACAAAGCGGTTAAAGGTAAATCAGTTTTACAAGATGTTGATTTTACAAAATGCGATTTGGCATTAATTGAAAAATACGCAAATGCTCATGAAAAAACCTTAAAAGAAAAACCACGAAATTATGATAATTTTACAACCGCTCAAAAAGTAGGTATGGCATTTAGCTCTTTACTTGGTCCTCTTGGTCCTGTGGTAACTTATTTTGCAATGAAATCGCATAATAAAGCTGAAAAAGTGGTTTTCGAAAAGCAGCTTGGGCAGTCTCTTGAAGGAATTCAGCAAGATTTAGGTAAAATCTCAGAAGTAAGTCAGAAGTCTAATCCAACTATAAGCAAATCTGTTTCTTTTAAGGAGGTAGCAGTTTCTGAAAATCCGTTGATAAAAAAAACTGCTTCATTAATCACGCCTAAAAATTACGAATTAGAAGCAAGAAATATTGGTAAAAGTTTGTTAGAAACCAAAGATAGCGACAAATTGAAAACCAAAGACAGCAACAAAAAGCTTGAGGTTTCAAAATCTAAACGTGTCTCAAGGCCAAGTAGCATACAACTTTAGTTGTGTTTTCGTATAACTTTTATTTGTTGGAGTTATAAGAGTTTTTTTGAATTTCATAGAGATTTAGAGTGAGAAGCTTTACCAATATTCTTGTTTGTTTACTTAATTATCACTTTCGTTTTTTAATAAGCTTCCGTTTACTTCATCTCTTTTAGTTTTTTGAGGACTTCTTTTGCATGTCCTAAAGCCGAGACTGAGGGCCAAATGTAGGCAAATTTTCCTTCTGGATCTATCAAAAATGTAGCTCTGTCGATACCCATGTATTTCTTTCCAAACATTGATTTTTCTGCCCAAACATTGAACTTTTCGCATAGATCTCCATTAGCATCGGACCCAAGATGAAATTGTAAATCATGGTTTTTACGAAATTTATCGTGTGAAGCAAGGTCGTCTTTTGATACGCCAATTATTTCGGCGCCAAGAGCTGAAAAATCCTTCTTAAGAGAGTTGAAATCCCTTGCTTCGATAGTACAGCCAGGTGTGTTGTCTTTGGGATAAAAATATAATACTACATACTTACCTTTGAGACTTTCCAAGCTAAGAGTTGTGTCTTCGGATACTTTAATCGAAAAATTCGGTGCTAAGTCACCGACTGAAAATTTACTCATCCTGTACCTTTCTTTTTGTTTAATACTAAATCTTGGACTATTTTTAAACCATTATTTTCGTTTAAGATGCTCCTATATATTTGTAAGTTTTCGAGCACTCGCTGAACATAGTTTCTTGTTTCGTAGAATGGTATTGACTCTATCCAGTCTAGAACATCTCTAGGGTCATTCATTTTTCTTGGGTCACCGTAGATTCCTAGCCATTTCTTGACATGGCCACCATTATAAGCTGCAATTGCCATGATATAAGAACCATCAAATTTTTCAATCAGTTGTTTCAAATAATTGCTTCCGAGTTTTATATTATATGATGGATCTGAGGTTAGTTTTGAAATTAAGCACGCATCACCGATAGATTTTGCTGTATCGCAGGCTGTCCCTTTTATTAGCTGCATTAAACCCATAGCATTAGCACTGCTTATGGCTCGCTGATCAAATACCGACTCCTGTCTGATTATACTATACATTAGAGCTTTTTCTAATGGCAATTGCGCGTCTGATTTATATGGAGTTGGGAAAGCATAATTTTTTATCAATACATGTTTTTGCACGGCGTATTTGGTAAGCCAAGCCATGTGGTGAATATTTGCAGATGTGCTCAGTAGGGCAGCTAAGTTTATAATATCTGCTGTATTCTCTGCTTTTTCTACAGCTGCTTTAATATATACCTGACTAAGAGCATTTGATCCATATTTTGATACAAGATATGTCGCTTTTGCTATATGAACTCTAGCGTTGTTTGAAGCAGTTGCTTTATGCTGTTTTAGATTAATGTCTGAAGGAAGGATCATCTTTTTCATTCCTATTTCAGAGGCGGCCACTTGACCATAGAAAGTGTAAGGATATTTTGTCGCAGCTAAGTTATACAACTTATACGCTTTTTCTTTATCTTTTAGTGCTTCATGAGTTCGTCCTAACCAGTAAATGCCTCTTGATTTACTCATAGGAGTTTTTACAGTCTCATTAAAGCTGCGGAAGTGTTCAAGCGACAATTGAGCTTTATTTAAAAATCTTAAAGATAGCCAACCAGCTAGGAATTCTGCATCACTTTTATTAGCAGCATTTTCGGTAAAGTGGCAAGAAACCATTTTATATGCATCATTATATCGCTTATGTTCTATGTATTCACGGGCAAGATAGGATTGTATTTTCCAAAATTTATCAGCATTCTCGGGGTCTGATTTTGCCATCGTTATCAGATTTATAATTTCTGAGCTAGGAGGTAAGTTTTTCTTTTTTAGTTCGATATATCTATAAATTAAGCCAGGAGTGTAGTATTTCTTTGGGATATTGCTAAAGCTTCCAAGTGCACTGCTTCCTTTTTGTATAAGTGTAATTTGTGCTTCAAATGATTTCTTATAGTCAGCTCCAACTAGGTATAGGTTATTTTTAGCAGCTGAGGTACTTTCAGAAAACAGAAGATTATCGATTCTTTTAATATGATCTTTTATCTCAAGATAATTTTTGAATTTGGTTTGATAGGCTTTTTGCTCTGACATAGAGAAACTTCCGTTATGCCAAGCTTTCTTTATAATGGGAGAAAGTTTTTGAGGATCTTTAATTATTTTACCAGCTGCAAGAGCATAATATTTGTGCCCCCTGCCAGTCAGAGGTTTGTTGCTTTGAAACCACTTAAAAACCAAAGAGCTATTCGTTGAATCATTTAAAAGATTCTCGGCGCTGACCCTCAGTCCAGCTTCTTGTGGCCATCCTGGGTTTTCCTGTAAAAACTGAACTATTTTTTCAAAGCTATTGCCAGAATAGTTGGAATCAAGAAATTGTTGCGAAAGTACAATTTTCTTAAGAGCTGGGTTATTAACTTTGCTTGAAGAGTTATATGCATTTTGCCAGTCTTTTTGTTTTATCAATTTAAATACTTTTGACTCGCTAGTTTCCTGAGCAAGAATTGTTGTTTGTGTTAAGAAGATTGTTAAAATAATTGACAGTACAGAAAGAATTCTCATAATCAGAAGAGATAAAAATAAATAATTAATTTACACCATACTTATGAATAGAGCATTTATCTTTCCAGGTCAAGGATCTCAAGCTGTTGGAATGGGTAAAGATTTTTTTGATATTGAAAATACAGCAAGACAAGTTTTTGAATCTGTTGATGATGAGCTTGGCTATAAACTGAGTGACATTATCTTTAATGGTCCAGCAGATGCTTTGTCAATTACAACCAATACCCAGCCAGCAATCATGGCGACCTCAGCTGCTATTTTTAAAGTATTACTTGAAAAATCTGGCAAAAAAGTCGAAGAACTTTGTAAAATTGTTGCTGGTCATTCTTTGGGCGAGTACAGCGCACTTTACGCTGCTGAGGCAATTAGTCTTAAAGAGACTTCTATGTTATTAAAAATAAGAGCTACTTCTATGCAAGAAGCCTCCCCAAAAGGTGAAGGGGCAATGGCTGCATGTATTGGCATAAACACTTTAAAACTTCAAGAGATGCTGGATGTTGTAGTTGATAATGGAGTTTGTCAAATAGCAAACGATAATGTGGAGGGGCAAATTGTTATCAGCGGTCATGAATATAATGTTGATCGGGTAGTCGCTATTCTTAAAGATACTGGCTATAAAGCAATAAAGCTTAATGTTAGCGCTCCCTTTCACTCAAGTTTAATTAAAGCTGCAGAGTTGCCAATGAAGCAAGCTCTTTCTGGTATTAAATTTATGCAGCCCAAAGTTCCTTTGATTTGTAATGTAACTGCTAAATCCGAAACAAATTCCAATCAAATTAAACAAAATTTATTAGAGCAAATTTGTGGTTCCGTCAAATGGCGTGAAACTATGGATGAATTTAACGCTCTGGGCATAACAGAGCTAGTTGAAATTGGACCTGGAAAGGTGCTTACTGGATTGGCTAAAAAATCACCCCATAATTTTAAAACCTTTAATATTTCAACTTTAAAAGAGTTGCAAGAGTTTTTGCAAGAGCTATAAACTATAAGTTTAGGGTGCTGTTTATTTACTACTGATGTGACACCACATATAACTGACCCTTACTGGATTACCTTACGGATTATATGTATAGTAAAATTTTATGTAACCTAAGATTTAAATTTTTTGAAAAATGATCTTTTTTACTAGACAGTAAGTTTTTTTGGTGTTAGCATCAACCTAAGATGTAAGTATGGTGCTTATATCCGTAACCTGAAGTTGACAACTTATCTTTAATACTGATGCAGGTTATCCTAGTGTATGCAGTTCTAGCGAGAGCTAAGGAGGAGTAGATAACGAGGAGAGACGGTGAGATGCATTTACCTTTCCCAGATTAATTACAACAACTCAAGCCGTTTCTTCTTTGTATCTAATACTTAACGTCATATTATTCTGAAGTCAACTTCTGGGAACGATAAGTTGCAATATATATAACACGATTTGTTATTATTCTATAGTTTTAAAATTCTTTACATGTTGCTTCCAAATTACCATAAGGAGATAATTGCAAGGTAATTTTTTTATGCAACTAAAGTAATAAAATTGAGAGTATTAATAGTTGGGGCAAGTGGTTTTATTGGCTCCTATATTACGGCGTCTTTTTTAAATGATAATCATGACGTTGTTTGTTGTGTAAGGGATGTAGAGAAAACAAAAGATAGATTTCCTCTAGCCAAAGTTGTTGCTTGTGATTTTAACCTAGATATCACTCCAGAAAGCTGGATTGAAAGGCTAGAAAATATTGATGTTGTTGTAAATGTAGCCGGAGTGCTAAATTCAACGGGTGACAACAAAATAGAAAATGTCCACATAAAAGGTCCGCAAGCTCTTTTTGAGGCGTGTGAGAAGGCCAAGATAAAAAGAATTATTCATATATCTGCACTTGGAATAGATGAGGAAAAAACTACTGACTACTCTCTTACCAAGAATGCAACGGATAGTTATCTTCAAACTATAACCACTATTGACTGGGTGATATTACAACCATCGCTGGTATATGCAAATGGTTGTTACGGAGGGACCTCGCTACTAAGAGGGCTTGCTTCTATTCCTTATTTTATTTTTCTTATGGGGGATGGGTCGCAGCAATTCCAACCAATACACATGAGTGATTTAACGGATGTAGTTTTGTATTGTGCAAAAAGGGACAAAGAAATAAAAAAAACACTTAAAATAGTTGGTCCTGAAGTTGTAAATATTAAAGATATACTAGTTAGTTTTAGAAAATGGATGGGGCTATCGCCGGCTATTATTATTAAAATTCCTCTGATATTTATCGAATTGATGGTGTGGATAGCAGATAAAATTGGGAGAGGTCCTTTAAATAGCACGTCATACAAAATGATGATGCACCCTAATATTGCAGATAAAAAAGATTTTATTGAATTTACATCGGTCGTTCCAAAAACTTTTCACCTAGGTTTATCTTGTGACCCGCTTACTGTTCAGTCGTTATGGCATGCCAGATTGTTTTTACTCAAGCCTCTTCTAAAATGGATGCTTAGTTTGTTTTGGATAGCTTCTGGAGTTATTGGGTTGGTGTCTTCTGAAAATGGAATAAAGATAATAGAGAATTTGGGTTTTGTTGGATCATTTGCGGCAACTATATTTTATTCTACCTGTTTGCTTGATATAATGCTTGGAGTATTTCTAATAATTAAACGAAAGATAACTACAACTTGCTTAATACAAATTGTAGTTGTAATCGGATATACTCTGGTGCTGACATTCTTTGACCCGGTATTGTGGCTAGAACCCCTTGGTTCACTCACTAAAAATATTCCAGTTATACTTCTTACTTTAGTAATACTAGCAATAGAAAGAGATAAATGATGGACTGGTATTTCTTTGTTAAAACCATACACATAATCACTTCTACAATTTTATTTGGTACTGGAATAGGAATTGCTTTTTTTATGTTATGGGCTAATAAAACGGGAGACTTGGCGGCAAAGGTCTATGCAGCTAAAACTACTGTCCTTGCTGATTTTATATTTACTACTCCAAGCGTTATTATTCAGCCAATTAGCGGTATAATCTTAATCAAGATAATGGGCTATGACTTTGATGAATTATGGTTGGTCTTAACTTATATAGGGTATACCATCTCTACTATTTGTTGGATGCCAGTAATATGGATTCAAATCAGATTAAGAAATTTAGCTTTAAGAGCAAGCGCAGATAACGAAGAGCTACCACCTGAATATTATAAATTATTCAGGTATTGGTTTTTATTAGGTTGGCCAGCCTTTATTAGTTTAACTGCTATTTTTATTTTGATGGTCACTAAACCTGTTTGATATTTTTTCCAACAAAATTACGTTTCTTTATTAGACAAAAGTTTTTGTGCGATGATATTAGAGCTAAGGCCGTAGTACTCATAAAGCTGCTCTGCCGGTGCAGAGGCTCCGAATGTATCAAGTCCAAAAAAGATTCCTTCCAAGCCGATAATGCTAGACCAGCCGAAACTACTCGCTGCTTCAATTGCAACGAGATTTTTGGCATTTCCTTGTAGCTTATGAAGGTAATCTTTTCCTTGTCTTAAAAGAGTTGAAAAACATGGGGTTGAGCATATGCGTACTGACAAACCATGTGCTTCGAGCATTTGCTGTACTTCCATAGAGAGGCTTACCTCAGATCCCGTAGAGAATATAGTAAAATCTATTGATTTAGGGTTACCAGCTTCTGAAATAATATATCCGCCTTTTTCCGATTGGTTTTGTCCTGAGTTAGACCTTATTTGAGGTACGTTTTGTCTTGATAGTACAATCATTGAAGGTTTTTTAGTGTTTTTAAGTGCGAGTTCATAACACTCTTTCACTTCAACAAAATCAGCTGGTCTAAAGACGTCAATATTGGGCATTGCACGAAAAGAGGCGAGATGCTCAATTGGTTGATGTGTAGGACCATCTTCTCCGACGCCTATGGAGTCATGAGTCATGACAAAAATCACTGGTAATCCCATTAATGCTGCCAAACGAATTGAGGGTCTCATATAGTCTGAAAAGACAAAAAACGTTCCACCAACTGGTACAAAATTAGACAAAGCCAGCCCATTCATAATTGCGGCCATTGCATTTTCTCGTACTCCATAGTGAATAAAATTTCCACTAAAATCCCTTGAACTAATAACTTTGCACGCTGGATTTGTTAGTCCATTTGAACTAGATAAGTCAGCGGAACCTACGATTATTTTGTTTTCGTTTTGCATTAAAGATTCAATTATTCTTCCCGAGGAAACTCTCGTAGCTTCTGGTTTAGTTGGTGTGGGAATATCTTTTTGAAGAGTAATTTTGGCTTTGTCTATATAGACTTTTTGTTCAGATGAAAGTGCGGCAAATTCTTTTTGCCAAGAGTTGTACTCGTCTTGATTCCGTAGCCAAGCTTGTTCCCATAATTGCTTGACATCTTGGGGTATAAAAAATTCTTCTCCAGCAAAACTTATGTTGCTCTTAAGGTGTTGGATCTCATCTGGTCCAAGGGGAGATCCATGTGATTTCTCGCTACCTTCTTTGTTCTTTGCTCCTTTGCCAATCTTTGTTTTAAAAGCAATAAAACTTGGTTTATCAGAGAATTGGGCCTCGTTCAAAGCTTGGCAGATTTGTGTGGTGTCGTGACCATCTACCGAAGCAACATTAAATCCAAATGATTTAAGCTTCATTAAATGATTTTCTGATACTGCTAAGCTAACATTGCCGTCAATGGATATCCCATTATCATCGAAAAGTACGATTAAGTTGTTCAGATTCAGGTGTCCAGCTATTGAGAGCGCTTCGTAAGAAATACCCTCCATTAAACAGCCATCTCCAACTATTGCATATGTTTTATAACTGCAGATATTATTCCCTAATGCAGCTTGGTATTTTTTGGCCGCGATAGCCATACCAACTGAATTTGCAAGGCCTTGCCCTAGAGGACCAGTAGTTGTTTCTATTGCTTCGAATAAATGATTTTCTGGGTGTCCAGCTGCTTTAGAATTTAATTGCCTAAAATTTTTAATATCATTTAAAGAAAAATCCTTATATCCTGTTAGATAAAGGAATGAATATAACATCATAGAGCCATGACCTGCAGATAAAACAAGCCTATCGCGATTGAACCATTTGGTGTCATGTGGGTTAAATTTAAGGAATTCGAATGCAAGACATGTCATAACCTGAGAAAAACCAAGTGGTAACCCAGGATGTCCTGATTTTGCGTTCTCAACTGCGTCTGCTGAAAGGATTTTTATGCAATCGCTTAGTTGATCTAATGAATAATTTTGCTTTTTTGCTGAGTTCACTATAATGTCCAATTAATAAATAATGAGCAGGATCCTAAACTAAAAAAAATCTTATGACAATACTAGTTTCAACCCTAACAATTTTTATAAAAACTCTTGCGAAGAATTTATGGCTATCTGTCAGTTCGGCAAAGTTTTACCAAGATGTATTTTCCTCATATCAAGGTTATGGAACAAAATACATATTTACTTTATCGATTATTTCTTCCTTTATGTGTAGTATCGTGTTTTTGGTTTACGTGGATAAAATTCAAAAATATTTATCTGATGATGTTATTTCAGAAAGTGTAGTAAATATTGATCATGTAATACGTCAACTGCCAACAATTAACTACAACGGGAAAGATATTGCAATTAGTGAAGATTTTTCTTCATTTATATATGATGCAGATAATATAAAATTACTTGCAATTGACCCATCTGGTAAATTGTCTCATAATGAAAAAATGCAAGTGCCAATTTTATTAATGAAGGATCAAATAATTATTAATTTTGGTGATTCTGATGGGAAAATAAGGAATACACTACCAGTAAAATATACCCAAATTTTTGGTCCAGAACCCCAAGTTCTAAGTAAAGAAAATATAAAGTCTAGTTTTGCATCTTTGTTTAAAAAAGCTCCAAAAATACTCACATACATTGTGTTTCCAATCACTGTAATTATGATTTTTATCAACACTTTGCTTGAAAAGAGTTTTATGATTGTGGTGGTATTTATTATTTCTCACCTGGGTAAGGGTAAATCAAGTTTAAAAGATTGCATTCGTGTTGTGCTTTTTTCAAGCGGGGTTTGTACCCTTGTTCAGTTTGTGGCTAGCCTGACATTAAAAGATTTGAGTTATGGATTATGGGTTATCCAAATCTGGGCAAATATTCTTATGATAATTGGAATAATGAAATCGCAAGGTAGAACAATCTTTTTCTCCAAATAGCCACACAGCCTACCAAAAATTGCTTAAATGCATTACAAAAACAACTAAAAGCCTATAGAGATGTGCTTGGGTAAAGGTATCATTAATTAATTAAGATAATGACCGAATTCAAAGAGCGTGTAATTAGTTAATAAATATTAAATTAATTGAGATTTAGGGCGAGGTATGTATGGCTGATTTTCAATCCAACGATGGTGGCAAGGTAGGTCCTAGGCAGGGTAATAGGGAGCAATTTGACCATTTTGATAGACTGGGTGAAGTTGACAAAAAAGACTTAAGCGCTACGAAACTCAAAGCTGATGATAAAGAAAGAAGCGTTGAAGATCTATTGGCAACTGAAGATGATACGAGGGCTGCCACTATAGACCATGAAGGTGGTGGTGTTAAAAGGGAGGATGTACCTTTGGAGCAGAATTTTGGAAGAGGCTCTGAGATAAGCATACCACCTTTGGAAGAAGTTAGCAAAAAAGCTCCAGAAATGAGAAGTGCTGAAGAAGCATCCATAAATCAAGACGATCAGTTAATTGGAGTAAAGATTGAATCACCTGAGGCAAGTGTAATCCCTATAAAAATAAATCCAGCAGAAGCTCAGATAGGCATAAGAATAACTCAAGACGATAAGCTGATTCCTCAGCAGGAAAGGCCTGTTGACAATAATGTGCCAGATAAAATTGACCAAGATATACCGCATATACCGGTAGAGGAGACTGTTGTTGTTGGTGACGATGATGATGATGACGATGATGACGACGACGACGATGATGACGACGACGATGACGATGATGATGATGACGATGATGACCAACAAGCAGCCGCGGAGGGGGTGGACAAAGTAGTAGTAGCAGATCGACAACAGGAAAGAAAGACGCTTCCTTTGGATGAGATGTTGGTGTACAAAGACGACAACGATGGAAAGAAGAGTGGATGCTGCGCTCCCTGTGAGGGATGCATTATGATGTAGCACTAACTTGCAGAAGTGCCTTGAAATTTCCAATTGTCTCGAACGTTGGCTGGTGGCGGATTTCCGGTTGTAAGTTCATAGTTTTGTTTGATCGAATAGATGTACAAGTTACTGGTAGAGGTCGTTTAAATTTACGGGATATGCGACCGACCGCATTGCTTGTATCACATGATTAACTATAATTATTTATACATTTGTCCATAAACTATGAAGGTACGGCTCGACTGTACTTGATATGTTTACGTGCTAACCAGCAGTCGTCCTTGCTGCAGTCAGATCGATTCATGAACCCGCCATCCATACAACAAATCAGTAAAAAAGGCCGTGGAGAAGTTTTCGTTCCATCCTTGGATGCTTGAAAGTCGCCATCCTCCTTGCATCTCGCATCACTCTTCATCATTGTTCATGCATGCCGTTGTACCCGTGCAAGAGCACCACCTCATTGGCCCGACAGGATCGTCGACAGAGCGGACAGGCCGGGATCGTGGTACCAATCCACTGCTGCCAGCAATTCCAACAAAACACGTGCCCGCAGTGCACGGAGCAAGCGG
>JANNVO010000250.1:0-1971 GCA_031414475.1 Rickettsiales bacterium | reverse complement strand
GGCTGATCAGCATGATCGGCACCAGGTTGGTGAGCTGGTTGGGTCGGCCGATCAGGCCCAAGCCGCCAGGACCCGCCCATCCCTGGAACCCGATCGCGCCGATCACTACGACACCGAGGGAGGCCAGCGAGAGTGCTAGGTCGATGCCGGATCGGAAGAAGAGCAACAACGCCGATGCGATCACCAACAGCGACAGTGCGATCATGACGGACATCGAGTCGGAGCTGGCCTGGTTCTTCTCGTCGGTGATCGTGGCCGGTGACAAGACGCTGGCCTCGAGCGGCCCGGCGGGGCCGTCGAGCAGGTCGGCGATGCGCAGCTCGGCAGTAGCGAGGGCGTCGGCGTTGCCCAGCTCTCGCAGCGTGATGCTCGCGACGGCCAGGCCGGTTCCGTCGACGGGTTCTGGCGCCACGAGGCTCGCCCACGACTGCGCTGCCTGTGATGTCGGATCAGCCGTGATTCGGGCGATGATCTGGGACACGGCCTGGTCGTCGAGCTGGGCGACGGACTCGACGCCTGCTGCCCGCGCCACGAGTGCCGCAGGTGTGACGACGGGGTTGTCGAGCGCCAGGCGGTCAGCCACTTTTGGATCGGCTACCCCTTTCGCCGTGGCACTCTCGATCGCCGCCAGACCTTCCGCCGAGGTCACATCGCCGCGGAACAACACGGACACGACGCTCAGGCCGGCAGAATCGGGAAAGCTCTCGGCCATCTGCTCGCTGGCTGCAGCCGCAGCGTTACCGGTCGGCAAGTAGACGGTGTCGTCGGCCGGCTCACCCAGCAAGGTGGCCCCCACTGCCAGCACGGCCGCGATGCCCATCACCACTGCGGCCATGACCGCAAACCGCCTCTTTGAGCCCAGCGACGTCGGCGCGGGGGCAGGGGCGGGGGCAGGGGCCATCACCGGATTGTAGACAATTTGCGTAGTGTGTGAAAGTAGTTTCGGCAGCACGACCCGAGATGGACGCCGGCGACCGCAGGGGCTATTCGATCAGCCCTCGAGCGTGGCGGCGACGAGGCGGATCAGAAGCGCGCGGGTCCGGTCGACGGACAGGTTCTGCCAGGTTCGGAGCCGGTCCCAGGTCTCCCAACTCGTGTGGAGATCGAGGAGGTCGAGTGCCTCGGCTCGGGCGGTGTGACCAAACGCGAGGAGTTCGGGCTCGAAGGTCCGCTCGAGCTGCTGGCGGAGGTGGGCGGCCAGGTGGGTCTGGCGGGCCCGAAGTGCCGGAGACGAGTGCATCACGGCCAGCGCAGCGCGGCGCGCCGGCGCAACGACTTCGAACAGCTCGGCTCGGTGGGCCACGATGCCGTCGACCCGCTCGCTGCGCGTGCCTTCCACGGGACGGGCGACGAACAGTCGGGCGTGGCGCCGCATCTGCTCCTCGGCCAGCGAGACAACGACCGCGTCGAGGTCCGCGAAGTGATGGTAGATCGCTCGTGGGGTCCGCCCCGCCCGGGTCGCGAGCTCCTGCAAGGTCGGGGTGTAACTCCCCTCCGCGAAGAGGTCGTAGAGGGCTTCGATCACAGCCTCGCGAGTGCGGTGCCCCCGGGCAACGCGACCATCCTCTGTCGAATCCATCATCGGCGTCGATGGTAGAGGTCCAGGCGACGAGGCGGGCCCAACGTCTCGAGCTCGCCGACAACCCGGGCCGAGGTGCGCGCGCGAACAAGCACGAAACGCCTTCTGCGTCAGCGACGCCGCGCCCAATCTGCCTGATCGCGCCAGCGCCGAGACACGCGATCCGACCAGAACGCGCGTACAGAACGACCGGTGCAGAACGATCACCGCGGCGCATGCAGAACGTGAACACCACCGTCGAGAACAGCGCTCCGAGCCGGCGATCTGTGCTTCCGCGACGCGGCCCGGCGTGGCGGTCGGCGGCTCGATAACGCGAGGGCGCGGTAACTCGTGAGGCCGCCTGAGGCCGCACTAGTTGTTGTGTCCTGCCAGGTTGGTGACGCGGGTGATGG
>JANNVO010000249.1:0-2322 GCA_031414475.1 Rickettsiales bacterium | reverse complement strand
GAGTAACATTATGAGCCCGGATCAGCGCCTGCCGCCTCGTGTGCAGGCAGGTACACGCCCCACTGCCAACAGGCTGTTTGAACGCAAACATTCCACCGTATCGGTATTGAACCAGCCATGTCGGAAATTATTCCACTCAATCTGCTTCGCTCGGGAACCAGGGGAGCGATCGATCTCGTTTCCGGCCTGCCCAACGAAGTGCAGCGAATGGAAGAACTGGGGATCAGCGCGGGTAATGAAATCGAGGTCTTGCAAGAAGGCTGCCCTTGTATCGTTCGTTGTCGAGGCGCGAAATACTGTTTGCGCGGCAAGGAATGCAGTTGCATCTGGGTGCGAGTGGATAGCCCTCAATGACGCCGACAAAATCCATGACGCTGGATCGGGTTGAGATCGGACAAGGTGGCGTTATCGAATCGGTTTCTGGCGAAGACTCGCTGACCGTTCGTATTATGGAAATGGGAGTTACTCCCGGTGCACCGTTTCTGCTGATCGGCGCGGCCCCACTGGGCGACCCGATCGAAATCGAAGTTCGCAACTACCGGCTGAGCTTGCGAAAGAGCGAAGCCAGACGTGTGGGTGTCCATCTCAACGACGATACCTGTTGACGAGCTTGCTGCCGCCGCAGATGACCGGGCGGCCTTCAAAACAAGCGCGCATTACCCCGGTTCGTTCAATTAGGGATCGAAGGCCACGCTATTGCAATCCAGCAGCCCGCTGACGGACACTTCAAAAGGCATGTTCAGAGAAGCGGGGTCGACTAGAATAGGAGCTGGTTCGAACGGAAACTGTCCTGTCCCGTTTGTCATGGTTTCGTTTTTTATTTTTATGGTTTCGTAAGTCGAATGGGCCGAATGGCGACTCTGCAGATTCAAAAGGCGATCACCGTTGCACTTGTGGGAAATCCCAACACCGGCAAGTCCACGTTGTTCAATGCGCTCAGCGGCCTGAACCAGCGAGTCGGCAACTACCCCGGCGTGACGGTCGAGAAAAAGATTGGCATTTGCCGGTACGGATTGCAGGAACTGCAGATCATCGATTTGCCGGGAACGTACAGCCTTGCCCCGAAGAGTCCGGATGAAGCGGTTGCCCTGCGCGTCTTGCTCGGTCAGCAGAAAGATGTGGCCGAACCCGATGTGGTTGTTTGTGTTGCCGACGCCAGCAACCTTGAAAGAAACCTGTTTCTGGTTAGTCAGGTCACGGACCTGGGCGCCGCCGTTATTCTTGCTCTGAACAAGGGTGATGTGGCGCGAAAGAACGGAATCAACGTCGATCCGGAATTGCTGTCAAAGCGTCTGGATGTTCCGGTTGTGGAAATCCAGGCCAACCGAAAATTGGGCCTGGAACATCTTAAACAAAAAATCATGGAGGTTTTTGAAAGCGGCGTTGTTTCGCAAGGCCATACCTTTCCAGAGCTTGTGGAAAACGAAATTGATTCGTTGAGCAAGACCATTGACCCGGTCGGTTGCAATCCGCGATCGCGTTTTTTGGCGCAACGATTGCTGCTCGATGGCAGCGGCCTGGTTGGTCAGTTGATTGGACCGAATCCGAAAATCACTGAGGCAGTCAACGACGCTCGTCAGCGATTGGTAGATCAGGGACTACAACTGGCCGCTATCGAGTCGATGTCCCGCT
The DNA here is from genome assembly GCA_031414475.1 of Rickettsiales bacterium. Taxonomy (GTDB): domain Bacteria; phylum Pseudomonadota; class Alphaproteobacteria; order Rickettsiales; family Rickettsiaceae; genus Megaera_A. Next base: position 690 of record JANNVO010000249.1, on the reverse strand, counting down.
ATTCAATCATTGGCCAATTAACCCACAAGGCAATTGCGCGACCTGCCGGCCGATCGAACTCGTCGTCAGACCGAATTGATCGCGTACTGACGCACAAGGTCTGGGGAACATTGGTCTTTTTAGTAGTGATGATCCTGGCGTTTCAGGCAATTTTTACTTGGTCGGCTCCCTTGATGGACCTGATCGATTCAGCCGTGAGCTGGCTCGGAGGAACGGTTGCTGCCTGGTTGCCGGAGGGTGCGGTTCGATCGCTGGTCACCGATGGAATGATTGCCGGAGTCGGCAGTGTTATTATCTTCCTCCCCCAAATCCTGATCCTTTTTTTCTTTGTGGCGCTGCTTGAGGATTGTGGTTACATGGCGCGAGCGGCGTACTTGATGGACAAGTTGATGTGTCGGGTGGGGTTGAGCGGCAAATCGTTCATTCCTCTTTTGTCATCATTCGGTTGCGCAATTCCAGGTATTATGGCCACGCGCGTCATTGAAAATTCGCGCGACCGGTTGTTGACGATGCTCGTCGCACCGCTGATGAGTTGCAGCGCGCGATTACCGGTCTACATTCTGCTGATCGCCGCCTTTGTCCCCGCGACCGGGTTGTTTGGTGGCTGGATTGGGTTGCAGCCGCTGGTGATGTTTCTGATGTACGCCGTCGGTGTGGTAGTTGCAATGGCAGTCGCATGGCTGCTGCGAA
>JANNVO010000248.1:0-2634 GCA_031414475.1 Rickettsiales bacterium | reverse complement strand
GTTCATCTATCTCTATAGATAATAATTCTGTAGTAAATATCATAGTTTATTTTTTAATTCCTGAAAACGCTAATAATTTATTGTAAAAATCTAAATTTAGATTATTAATAGAATAATTTGTTGGATTATTATCTAAATGATTATCCCTAAGAAACACCTTAAACAATAATGAATTAGTATCTTTCCACTCTAATAATTCGTAGTATTCTGCGGCATCTACAATTACACCAGATTTAAGTTGTTTTTTCATAAGGTATTTAAGTATAAAATTAATCCATCTTGTATTATTAACTATCTACGTGATAGCCTTCATTAAGTGATCATCCGATAACCTTTCCGTTTCTCGGTCCTAATGCCCCAATTTCGGTAACTATGGACTAATTTTAATTCCAATGTATGTTTGTTTCTCCAATTAAATTACTTTCATAAATAGCATGAGCTTGCTTATGCAAATAAGAGCAGTAATTAATTATAGCTTGTCGTCTTAAAAGTCTGTGGGTCATAATTTTATTGTTTAAGTTTTAGATAACTACAAGTATCTTTAATTCAATGGGAGCAATATAATTAAATATTGTGGGGATTGAAAGATACTTATAGTTTAAATTTAATAAAAGGATTGAGTACAGGTGCGAGCACTACCTCTAGCACTATTATTAATGTTAATACTCGGAGCTACATTAGTCTGCTTACCTCCTTTTATGTTTGTTACTAATCTCGTAAGAATAGTTTATTTTCTAGTCTGGTGATACTTTTGAGTAGCTCCAGCATAAGTAGGACAAGTTGAATAACTTGAACATGATACAACAGATAATACTATAACAACTATACATGGTATAGCTATAATATATTCCATCCAAGTAATTGATTGTAGCTTCTTTTTCATAACTTTAGTTAATTAAAGTTGCTATTCCATTCATAATGATCACAGTATGCTCAATACCGTGAATAATAAGTGTTGTTTCCATAGTGTTTATTTGTTTTAGTTTTTATTTTACATTTTGTTCAAACCATTTGTCACAAATGTGAGTATATTTTCTTTTTTGTCCAGTAATACTACCATGACCTGAACCATATCCAACTTTATCAATAGCTTTATTTTTTAGTCTAGCTGCATCAAAAGCTTTTCTTACAATTTTTTGGACTTCTTCTTTTGTATACATCTTCTCCTCAACATTATAAATAGTAATGTGAGGATTGAGTTTGATTTGGTTATATTTATATGCACCTCCATCATCATCTGGATCACCACAATCTACAGCACCACCCGGACTATACTTTTTTTCACACTCAACCAAACACTTACCTTCTTTCAACTTACCATCTACAATATCTTGTAGTTGCTGTTGGCTAAAGTGTTCAGGGAGTGCTAAAATTTTTGAATGTTTATCACGATTAGGATCATCAATAGTCAGCACATTAACTTGAGCTATTCTTTTACCATCTGTTATCCAATCACCAACTTCTATCTTCTCTGTTCGAGAAATTAAGATTGGTTTAAAAAACTTACCATTCCTATTGATAATATTATGAAGAATAGCGTATTTAACTTCTTCACAGACAACCAACACCAATTCAGCATCGGTTACTAATTTATCATTCCAAATACCACCATCTCTATCTTTAGGATGGTTAGATATTGGAAAATAAATTGTTTGTGTTTTTGTATGTTCAACTTTTGTCATAGTTCTTCTTTTTCAGCTTGTAATTTTAAACTTTCTAGCAATTCAGTAATACTATAAAATACTCTGCTCGTATTTGTCACAATCTTATCATCACTCAAATTAATAACTTGAGTTTTATGTAAATTTTTATCAAATCCAATAGTGTAATTAATAGAATTAGCAGCGTGATGTTTGTTTACTGGCGATAATGAAGCATAATCAGATAAAGAAATGTTAATGACTATTCCTTTTACAATTTTATAATCTTTTATTAAGAAAACTTGATCGCCTATTTTGTAGTAGTTCATAATTTTATTTGTTTAAAGTTTCATACCAAGTTATCCCTTTTACCAATTCATCAAAGGCTTCGGTGATTGTATCATAACAAATACTGTTTTCAATGTTACGTCTTACTCTATGAAACTCGTCCCCTCTATCATATCTTTCAAACTTCAAATCCCTAAACTTCACCCATGCTTCGTGGAGTGTTTCGTAGTTCATTGGATATTCAATTGTTTTAATATATGGTTCGTGTCCCTCAGATAATTTTATCAGATGTCTTTCAGTTACCCAACCTAACCACCTTGCAACTATTTCATTCTTTGTCATGACTTCTTTGATTTTTTCTGTGGCTGAGAGTTCAAATTTATTAAGTAGTTCATATTGTTTTAGTTTAAAGATTAAAAAGAATTGGTAGCTCTCTCCAAGTAGTTGTACAGGTTACCCAGTATAATTCAACTTCAAATGTATGTTCATTATCTACCAACCTTCTCAAAATCCACCTTGTTCAGCACTAACACTTCCACTAAGATGTTGCTGCTTTGAAACAGCGATTATTGATAATCTTAATGATAATTATTTCTTTTTAGGTTTAGAGGGAAGAATAGGTATCTTACCTGTAGATGCTAAATCATTGTAATAATATACATCAGCTACACACTCAAGATATAATGTCTTGAGTTGTGTTCTTCTC
>JANNVO010000247.1:0-1550 GCA_031414475.1 Rickettsiales bacterium | reverse complement strand
TTCGCCTCGTCTGTCTTAGTTATTTGGTTAGCAAAACTCCAAAACAATAATGTTAGCATCATACTGCCCCACATTTCAGCCATCATATAAAATGAAGCAAAACTCCAGCTTCCACCAATTCTGATAAACCATTTAAAGTTTGGGTATTGATCAGCTAATGAAGATATCGTTTCTTTTGAAGGATGGAATATATCAGGATTAGGGTAGAGTACAAATGTAAATATTGCGAAGTAAATTATAAAGAACATCGTTACTGTATAAAAAACTTTCTGCTGACTCATCATGTTGCAAAGTTTTGCATACAAAATCATAAAAATTACAGCAGAGGGAAGAACAACATAAGTTTTCAAAAAACTTATTGCCTCTGGGCCAATATGAGTAACAACTAACCCATCTTTTATTGACCTGACCGTTGCGTAGTTAAAAAGAATGCAAGCCATCATCAAAGCCATTGGGATGAATTTCTTATTTTCATGCCACTCAATAGGCCAAAATACCCTTCTTAGCTCTGTTAAGAAATTGGCTTTCCCAGACTTTTCCATCACTTACCTTCGTTAATGCTTATATCAATTACTTGAGACATTGTACAAGTTAAAATGCAAAAAGTCAATAATTTTGGTTAATCAATGTTTACTTTAAGCATTAAGGTCATCCACCTATCCTTTTGCAGACTATCCAATACTGTAAAACCAGAAATATTATATGCTTCAACCACATTTGAGAGTTGATAATCTAGAAAACCAGATAAAATCAATATAGTATTCTTGTGCGAGAGAGATCTAATGGCATTTGACATTGAAATAAGCGGAGAAGCAAGTATATTACTAACTATTAGATCAAATTTTTTATCCCATTCTTTAGGAATATTCAAACCCTGCTCTGAATTTTGGTAAAAATAAACATTTGAATTATTACAAAATCTATTCTCTTTGGCAATTTTTATTGATACCTCTTCTATATCACACGCTAGTATTTTAGCACTTGGCCAAATTTTCTCAGCAACAAAGCTTAGTATGCCACTACCAGTACCTATATCAAACACAGCGTTTATTTTCTGATCTTTAAAAGAGTTCATGGCATCAATACACAAAGATGTCGTGGCATGATCTCCGGTTCCAAAGGCTCTGGAGGCCTCAATGTAGACGGGAGTCTTGTCTTTAGGACATTTCACACTTATAGCACTTGATGTGATAAAAAATCTTCCAATTTCTATTGGTTTTAGTTGTTTTTGATACTCAGCCACCCAATCTTTATCTTCAACTTGTTGCAGAGTTACCTCAGAGTAAAAATGGAGACCTTGAGTTTTGGCATAAATCTTTAATTCATCAACTAAAGAATGAATTTCAGGTTTTCTTTCAGTTAAAATCTCCATTACCCATAAATCATTATCTTGGGAGTCAATCGTTGAAGATTCAATTTCAGATGTACATATTCCAAGAACGTCTTCTGGAAAGAATTTCTCAAAAACTTCAATATCTTTATACTTTAAGATAAAGCAGAGTTTATATATTAGTTTTGGTTGACTAAATGGGTTATTCATAGTTTTATAA
>JANNVO010000246.1:0-1957 GCA_031414475.1 Rickettsiales bacterium | reverse complement strand
CAAACAAATTTGGTTACGCAAATACTACTACTAATCAAATTCATTTAAATGATGAGTATGTCGATCAAGATATAGAAATAGAATATATTGCTGGTCATAAGAAGATAGCAAGAACTATAAGCCATGGGATACTTATGCATGTTGCATCGATGTATGAGAATTCAGAAAATGGAACAAACTTAAACTCCCAAATTCGAGATTTATATCTGCCATATAGAATTATAAAGATTTAACCAAGTGAGTGATATATGAGAAATTCTAAGATGATTTCCCAAATGGTTCATAAGATCATTTTTCTTAAAAATATTACAAACTCTGAAATAGATGAACCAAAATGGGAGCAAGTAACAGAAAGTTTTGCAGAAGTGAAGCCGGTATGTGACAACAGGTTCATCTTGCTAGAAGGAATGCAGTTTGGCAACGTAATCACAGAAGAGTATTTTCTTTTTACAACCAGGTTTATTAAAGAGATTGATAAGACTATGCGCATTAGCTTTCATAATAAAATTTTTGAGATAAAAAGAATCATTGACGAAGACTCTAAAGGCAGAATGTTAAGAATTATTGCTCTTAATATATGAATGCTAAACTCGAAATTAAAAGCTCAAAAGAGATTTTTCATGGATTTGCGTTCTCTATAAGATATAGGCTGCGAGCGCTCACCAATCAAATTTTATTTGATCATTTTAATTTGGAGCTTAGTAGCAATTAAATTCAATTATCCAATATAAAAAAATAAAATTATGTCACTTACATTTATTCACGATTTCCAAAATCGAATTTATTCTTCCTTGTTAGAGGATAAAGAAATTATGTCCATTGTTAAAAAAGTGTATATCGGTGTTATTCAAGACGGGATTAGCCCGTTTTTGCTTATAAATATTGCGAAAGCTGAGGATCTCTCTGTACATAATATTGCTTTATATGAAGTTGAGTTTCAAGTATCGGCTTATGCAAAGGATCAGAATCATCAATTATTAGTTAAGCTTTCTGATTTGATAGTAAGGAATTTATCTAAGATAAATAGATTGTTTGGAGGATATATGATTGATGGCATCAGGGCTAATAATATGCAATTTGAGAAGGCCAAAGATCTGGTTTTGAATAGATTGGTAATTAATTATAAATCATTTATAAAAAAAGAAGGTTACTAATGAATTTTCATAACGTGAACTTACCCAAATATATAGAGATATTTGCAGTAGGTGTTTCAGAATTTACTACATCATGTGCCACATCCATGTCAGGACGAGAGGCTAGATCATCGGATAGTCAAATAGCTCGTAGGCGTTATCTTTTAAAAGGATGTAGGCTATCGCAGTCTCAGTTTGATGCTTTTAATAGCTTTTTTATTGCAAGAGCTGGCAAAAGATTTTCTTTTCGCTTGAAAGATTATTTTGATTTTACGGTTGATAAACAAATTATTGCTACTGGTGATGACATAGAAACAAAATTTCAGTTGAAAAAACTATATCAGGATGATTTTGCACCTTACTTGCGCAGTATAACAAAGCCTAAAATTAATACCCTAAAACTTTGGCTAAATAATGAAGAAATCGTTCCGCAAGATATAGGTTTAGATATTGGAATTGTAAAGCTCGTCAATCCAGTTCCCATGGGTACTCAGCTGGTTGCTAGTTTTGAATTTGATGTTCCGGTGCGATTTGCTAATGATAGTTTTGAGTACAGTTTTAATCAGGACGGGACGATAAGTTTAAACAATGCTGAATTGATTGAGGTATTAGAATGAGCTTAAAAGAAGATTTAATTTATATGTTTGATATAAAGTGCAAAAATGGTAAAAATTTTCACCTAACCTCATCGTCAGTTTCTTATAAAATGGATAATATAGATTATATACCAAATTCTGGTTTAAATTTTGTTTCTGGAGAGTTTGATGAATCTGCTCATAATAATGTATGTATAAAGGGCGTTTTTGAGCAAAATGGTATTCAAA
>JANNVO010000245.1:0-1605 GCA_031414475.1 Rickettsiales bacterium | reverse complement strand
ACTCACGCTGGGCGTGACATGCTGCCTGTTTACGTCGCTGATCATGCTGCCGGCCGCGCTTACCTGGTTCACGCGCAACCGCAAGGTGCCGGTGGCGGATGAGCCGCGAGTGCTCATCGAGCCGCGGGCTGCGATGGCCTTCGCGGAAGTACAGGTCGTCGACGAGCCTGCCCGACGTGCCGCGTAGTTGACATGGGGTCGGGAAGCGGATTTCCCGTCCCCTTTTCGTTTGCCGTGGCGTTCGCTCCATAGCAACCGGGCCAACTCCATCTGCCGACGATTCTCCGAGCGAATCGTAGGGTCGACGCTCGGCGTTACATCGCTGAAGGTGTGCAAGCAAGCACCTCGCGCGAACGCTTGCGCCAGACCAGAAGGGGACGGGAGTCGCCTCGACCAGGGCTTTCAACATGTTTTTGTCCGGCGTTGATCAAGAAGTCGTTGGGTGGAGACATGTACTGAGTTCTGTTTGTTCGTCCGCTTGGGTGGCGGTTTCTTGGGGCCGCGAACGGATTTGCGATAGCGACTCAGGTCGGCGCTAGGAATGATCGTGCGCACTTGGGCGGCGAAGTCGGGCGTCGAGATCGTCTCCATTTCTTGCCAGCGGGCGTCCGGCAACGCCACCAGCATGCCATCGGTTGCTTCCGCAATCTCCAACGCCAGATAGTAATGCGATAACAGCGCGCTTTCCTGGCGGCCATGTTCCGCAGCAACCGCTCCTTTCGTGATCGCAAAAGCGTTGTATGCGACCAGTGCCAACGCGAAACAGAACAACGCGGCCTTCGGGTAGCACAACGGTTTGATTTCGCAGTTCATCGCCAGCGTCAGATGACCGAATGCGGTTTCGATTTTCCAACGAGTGCGATACAATTCCGAAACGACTAGCGCGTCAGCGTCTTGCGGCGGCAGGTTGGTCAGCAGAATCACCTCCACTTCCTTGTCGCGTGTCGGTTCAAAGAGGTGCACCACGACGCGCCGCACCGTCGGCCATCGTGCTCCGGCAGCCGCAGTTTGTGTTCGTAGACGACGCCGGTCTCAGTTGTGCCGATTTTGCGCAGCCTCACCTGCTCGATGCCGTGCAGTTGGTGGTGCAGACGGATGACGAACACGCTGCTCTTGGCGGCGATCGCATAGAGAAGCTTGAGCGTGCAAAAGTTGCCATCGGCGATCCACAGTTGGCGGCCCTGGAGCGTTTCGATGACGGCATCCAGGCCGCTGCGTTCCTGACGATAGGCGTCTTCCAGCGCAAAGAAGTCGCACACGGCGTTGTAGCGCGGGTCGTAGACCACCAGCGACTTGCTGATAGGAATGGCGGACGAGCTGCTGCACGACCGGCAGTTCGACACGCTGCAGCTTCTCGTAAACCGCAGTCAGCGAAACGCCAAGTTGCGCCTGCATTTTCTTGTAACCGGCGTTCATGCTGGCATGCTTGCCGAGCACGACCGCCGAGACCAGTTGCGCCAAGCTGGAGAACAACAGCGAGCGATGATACGGCTCCTGGGCGTGCTCGTCGAACAGCCGATCCACATGACGCGCATCGAGCATTCGCCGCAGCACCAGCTGGGTCACGGTGGCTATCGGGCGTGCGGTCGCAAAAGCGCGGAACAG
>JANNVO010000244.1:0-20216 GCA_031414475.1 Rickettsiales bacterium | reverse complement strand
AAACTGGACTCAAAAGGGCCAGGGTATAGGCAATTCCTCTGTCTATTGTTTTACTATTGGTCAGCATGCAAATGTGCTTGATTACTACAATAACAATATTGAAGAAGTAACAAGTAAATATAGTAATGAGCAGATATATCTCTCAAAAAAGATTGGTGATATTGATTACTGGCCAGATAGTTGGTGTAAAAGTTTCAAGAGGCATTGCATGCCTGGCTATATAATTCGATATTTTAAAACTCCGGCGAGGCCTCTTGACGTCAAAATAGTGGTATTCCATGGCAACCCTAAGCCAGAAGATGCCATTAAGGGCGGTTTTTTTGGTAGTGTTTGGAAGTATATACGCCCAACCCCTTGGATTGAAGACGGATGGCGCTAGTCAATATGAGTTAAACCGCCTTAGTTCAGAATAAGAATTTCTATAATTCTTATTCTGAACTGGGTAGAATTAGATATAATTAATAATCTACCTCATGTTTGAACACATTTTCGATTTTATATTCTGGGTATATCTCATTTGCTAAAGAATAACATCTAGCGGCTTTATCAAAATTTCTTGATAATTCTTCCAAGTGCTCATTTGCTACATAATACCTATTTAGGCTATCAAATAATACAAAAGTAAAATTATTTTTTAATAAAATCGATTCCCACTCACTATGTACTTTTATATGAGAAAACGGTCTTATGGATTCGATAATTAAAACACTTGGACGGTATTTTGACAAATCTATTCCTTCCAAAGTTTCCTTTTCCATACCCTCCACATCTATCTTCATAAATGTAATTGGGGTTATTGGATGTGCTGTCAATATATTATTTAAAGTAGTAACTTTCATAGTTTCTTTTTTGTAATCATATCCCTTTTCCTTTGCTTTGTTGACAAAATCAATGTTTCCTGAAGACATCAAATCTGAAGATAAAACATAAAAATCGATTTCTCCTTCAGCGTTAGATACCCCTTTGTTAATACTTATATCGTTTGGTCGTTGTGTAAGATATTCATCATACAACTTCTTAATAGGTTCGATATTAATCCCAGTCCACCCCTGAAGATAAAAATGCTTTGTTACGGAGTCAAGGTTAGGGCTGTTTGCTCCAACGTCAACATAATGACCGTTTTTTATATCGGATAAAGCTATGGAAAGTATATAATCTTCATAAAACTGTGCATAAAAATTGGGGTTCCCTCCTTGTCTTGGAACAGGGCAAGTTGCATTAAAATATACTTTGCTTAATCCGAGTTTAATTGGTTTGGTATTTATTATCAATAATGTACAGCATGCAAAAACAACGACTAGAATTATCATTTTGATTCTCATAATCACCTACCTTATTTTACTAATTCCCTAATGCAACAAATAATATATTAACATTATCTAAATATAATATTAACATTTTAATTATAATTTACCGATATAATTTGTAAGTTGGTATGGTATTTTCCAAACTTCAAGACTCTAAAAGGAATGAAAATTACCACAAGGTTGATTTTTTACTCTGTAACTTGAGTTTGGTGTAAGGAGTGAATATTTTTGGTAAAATTAGGTTGAACTATGGATAAGATAATTCACAATAGTGTTTTTGCAAAAGCTTGTCATGAAGAGTATGCATATCTGCGTTCAGGATGACCGGTGCGTGTAAGTATCCCGGTACAAAACCATACAACGCTATATTCTTATCCATAGTCAGGTTAAATTAGGTTGAATTAGGTCATGTCGTCAGGGCTAGGAAGCTGAAAAGCGATGTGGCAAAGTCACCATGAGCTTGTATTTGTGATCTCATTCCGTTGCTTGGGAATCCCAAATCAAGTTCGGGATGACCAGTTTTTGCCTTTGATCCTGGGCAGAAAGGGCGTACGAAGCCCATCAAGAGTTCAGGATGACTATATTTTGTCCTAGTGGATGACATTTGAGCTCAGTACGATTTTTGCCAAGTCGTCATAGTGGCTCGAGGGCTAAAAAGTTTATCAAAACAAAACTTGAATAATTTCTAGCGTCGTTTAAATATTATTGCATCTGAAAAGGGGCGGACTAATTTTTGTCCCTCGGCTTCATCCTGGTCGCCAAAAGATTCATTCACATATTTTCCATCGACATACATTGTTGAAGATCCACCGCCATCAAGGTTGATGGCCTCATGACAGCCCATTTCTTTCATAAAATTTGCTAGTTCTAGTATTGTAAGGCCAACTGATTTGCTATCCGTATTTAAATCATCAAAAATGATTTTTTTCATATCAGCTACTTTCATGTCAACTATAGAGATGTTTTTTTTGTCCATTATTTTTTTTACTTCACTGAAAGTAACGCTTGAAGCTTCTTTTCTATAAACATGTTCAGCAAGAACAATTACTATAGTTCCATCTTCTTTTATGCCAAATGCTGTTCTGGCATGTTTCTCTTCGTTTGAAAGTTTTTCTCGTGTTTTACCATTAAGAATTAAAGAGGGTAAACCCATAACAGAAAAATTACCTGATTTATCAAAATGACTTGGTGTCCATGTAAATTGAGCTTTTTGTCCAACTTTTATTTCACTCAAATCATAAACAGTTGGAAATGAAAGAACATATCCTCCATCAGGAATTTTGCTATTTCCATGCATAGACAATTCATGAACTTTAAATTCATGATTAATAATCACCTCTTTTCTATCGCTGTAAGAACTTAAAGTACTTGGTCCCCAGTTGCGGTTGAAATAAAACACATCTTTGCCCTTAGCAAATCTGTTAAACCTATTTGGCTTTATAACTTTTTTTCCAATTGTCACGTCAAGAGATGGGGTAACAATCTCAACAGAAAACTTATCAATGTTTTTTACTAAGCACGCATGTTCAGTTACTCTCATCCCGTAAACATCACCATTGCTAACTAGCGTTCCAGTTGGTCGTCCGTCTTGATTGTCACCAATTTCAAAAAAACCGGCATTAATCGCAATTTGTGCATTTTCGCGCTTAGCAATTTCTCCTACTCTTTCACGGCCAAAAACTTGATCGTGAGCAACGACTAGTGAAGTTTCGTATTCTTTTGGATCGATAATCACTACATGAATTTTATGGCCATCTCGCTCTATAAGATTATATTGATGATCAGCTTTCATAGGCAGAGATAAAAGTAATACAAAAATTAGAATTAGGGATTTAAAAATATTCACGTGTTTTTTCTCAATAGTTTTATGTGGTCACCGATTGTAATATAATTATCTTCAACTGTCGATTTTATTTCTTGAGAGTTGGTCTTATGTAATATTAATATACACTTATAGTAAATTGATTGCTACTTGGGTAGCTTGTTACTCGTCGCTCACCTATTTATATAGGTTTCGCCCCACCGAGCCTTGCACCAAATACCCCTGAATTTACTATAAAACAACTTGAGTTACATATTTCGATAATTGATTATTTTTATGAAAAATACATTTTTGGTTTTTGGATATGGTTATACGGGATCATATGTGGCAAACTTAATCAGTCAAAAGGGCTGGCAAGTCGTAGGAACTTCGAGTAGGTTTCACAATACAAAATCAACTATCATCCCATATGATAGAGAGCAGATAACAAATGTAATTAAATTTACTACTCATATTTTAATTGCTATTCCACCAGATGAAAATGGAGATGTTGTTCTTGCTGATTTCTCAGATATTTTACCTTTAGCACAAAATTTGAAATGGATTGGTTATTTATCTTCTACAGCTGTTTATGGTAATCACGATGGTGCATTCGTTAACGAAGAATCTATTTTGCGACCATCAAGTAAACGCGCAAAGCAAAGGATTATTGCTGAAACGGAGTGGTTAGATTTTGGTAAAAAATATAAAATTAATGTGAATATTTTTAGACTGGCTGGGATTTATGGGCCAGAAAGAAACGCAATTGATCAAGTTCGCAGCGGTAAAGCCAGGTCAATTTTTAAAGAAGGACAAGTTTTTTCTAGAATCCATGTAGAGGATATCGCCAGAGTAATCGTGGCTGCAACTAAGCTTGACAGTATAAGGGAAATATATAACCTTGCTGATGATGAACCATGCCCAACTTTTGAAGTTAATAATTTTGCTGCCGAGCTTCTTGGAGTTACTCCACCTCCAATTATAAACATAAAAGAAGCTGAGTTATCAGAAATGGCAAAAGAATTTTATAATGATAATAAGAGGATTAGTAACTCTAAGATTAAAGACAAACTTCATATTAAATTGAAATATCCAACATTCCGAGAGGGTCTTAAAGCTATGATAGGACTATAGTAAATTAAGTGGAATTAGGTGCAAAACTCGCATGGCGAGTGACCAACTTGGAAGAGTGCCCAGAAGAAAAATTATCTCGAGCAAAACACCGGTCATCCAGGACTTGATCCGGGATCTTCTTCCGTTACCGCGAAATCATGAAACAAGTTCAGGATGACGTAATGCGTGCTGAAGGATAACCAATCACGGATTACGCTTCCTTAAACTATGACGTTTTTTCGTATCATACATAGTTCAACGGCTTGTACTATATCTTTTTTTGTTAAACTGTTCAAATTCAGAAGTAGGGTATAAAATATTTTTTATACCCTAATATTTTACACTATTTTGCTAGACATCAATTGTAGATTCATCAGCAACTTGACCTAATAAGCTCTGCATCTGATCATGTATAGACTTCATATGTCCTAGGATATCTTCTCCATTGTGATTCATAATTGCCAGTTCAACAAAGTTATTCAGCCACGCTTTTTGATTTATAGTGTTTTCATCCTTCTTACAATAAAAATGTTCAGGATGAAACTGAGTAGCAAAATGAATAGATGAAGAATATGACATAGGGATGCCGTCCTCAGATATAGCTCCTAGGGTTAATTTGCCTAGATTACCGGTAACCGCTGCATAATGGTGCGCCGTATCGGATTTAAATGTAATTTCAGGAAACACCCCTGTCTTTAGCATTTGTGATTGTTGTTCTTTAGTCAAGACCATGTAGTAAGGAAGAGTGCCTTTAAGATATGTGATATCGTGTTGGCCGTGGTTATAACCTTTTAATGGTGCTAATGTGCCTTTATAATTTAATACTAGGTGTTGTGCACCAGCGCACATACCGACATATGGAGCCACGTTGTCTGCAGCCTTTGTTAAAACGATCTGGTATAGTTTCTCGATAGGATGTATCAGCGGGCAATCTTCAAGTTTAAAGGTTTTGTGACTAGGGTAGCTATCCTTTGCACCAGGGTTAATAAATGCGTCGAATTGATCGAGGAAATTTACTCCGGCCTTGTCTAGCATCTCAAGTGTAATAAGATGAAATACAACGGTTGGATAATTTTGCATAAGTAGTCTAGCTACGGACCAAGCGCCAGTTGACCAAAAATCATCTCCGTTGCTGATTGCAATGTGAGTTAAATTATCTTTAAATAAATTATTGTAATCTACGCTTTTCTTATATAAAGCAAATAAAGGATCATTTGACAATTCAATAATTCGTTCAGCTACAGAGGAACCAGTAGAAATTAGCAAATCCGCTAAACTTTCTCCATTTTCTTTGTCAACAATATCGACATCTTTCAATTGAGACGCTATTTTATTAGCTAATTGCTCGGATTCTTTAGTGGGTGCTCCTGAATTGAAGCAGGTAATCATATTGAATAAATCAATTGTTGAAGTTTTGTTATTATTTGCTTGATAGATGTCATGTCCAGCGTCAACTAGTTCTTGCGCTAATGTTAGTTTTTTTGCAAGCACAGCAAGTTGCAATGCGGAGTAACCCCATTTATTTGTAAAATCTTGACCATGTAGTTGTTTTGCTGTGAGTTCGATATCAGGATTTAATACCTCTCTTGCGAATGAGGATAAGTCAGAGCTATTTTTTCCGTATGCGCAATATAAATCATATATATCCGATACAATTGTAATATTACTTATAGATGCTCCTGCTGCTCGCATTAATTCCATACAAGCTACTTTATCAAAAAATTGTGCAAATTTTGTGATCATATCCTGTGAAATTTTTACATTAGAACTTAATACACCATTTATATAAGCTCTATGGTCAATAGTACTGATACCTAATGCAGTAACGAAATACTCAGCGAACTTATGGTTGCCACCTGAGATCAACTGATTTAGCAGTTCAGTAGCATTATCTATTGATGCTCCTTCCTTGATAGCTTCTTTTAGCAAATCTAGATCATTATGTTCGATGGCATATTGGAATATAATATCAGCATTAATCAATTTTGATTTATTGAGTAATTTTAAAATTTCGACACTAGGAGCTATAGGTACCATTTTTCCGGAAGGAGAAGTATAGTAGCTTTTCTTTGATAGCTGTTCTATGAAGTAATCGTTGAGTTTTAAGTCGTACCTAACTGCTATTGCAACTAATTCTTCAAAATGGATATTAATTGTAGCCGTTTCATACGTATTTATTTGATGGTTATATTTTGGTAGTGCAAGATCATATATAGTTTTTGCTAAAGTATTTGGGTCTAAACCTTTCTCTACAAGTAGCTCTATTTGTTCTTTTGTAAGAGATTCCAGATTCCAAGGAAAAGAGTGAAAATCACCGCACAAATCTATAATTAGTTGCAAATGATTTTGTACAAACTCTGGCGTGCAAAAAGTAATTTTTTGAAGCTCAGCTCCTTTTAACACGATATGTTTGATAAGTGGCTCTTGCTTGTCTATTAAACTCTGGCTCTTGATAAATTCATCTTTTTCTTGGCTATATTCATGTGGAGTTAATTGAATAATTTTTTGCAAGATCTTTTGTACCGGTACAATATTATTACTAATAAGTAGATCTATAAAATCGGTGGTAAGGTTATTGATGGAAGGAAAATAATTATTGTCAAAGTCTTTTATACTAAAACCATGTTTTTGTACAATTTTTAGCAGACGTAATTGGCCTGCAGGGGTGCTGCTCTCGGTTGACGCCCTGAAAACACTTACAATCGTAAGTCCATTCTCTATAAGTAAATCAATTGCAGTAGTTGGCAAAAAACTTGGAATGCTATAAAGATTTGGGAGTGAGGCGTTTGTTCCATTTTTAAGAGCAATCTGAATTAAATCAGTACATTCTTTATCGCGTTCCATATGATAATAACTCATAATATGGCTAAGTATTGAGGCTGGATTAGAGCCCATTGCAATCATAAGTTCTAAAGATCTAGCTGTTGGGAGAGTATCGAACCAAAAATCAAAATTAGACTTTATGCCTTCATCATTAAACACTTCAAGAACGGACTCTTGTGTAAGGTTGTTTTTTATAGACATAACATAATTAAACACCGATGATTGCGGTGCTCCAGATTTTGCTATATGTGCAAGTCCCTTAGGAGAAGGTACAACTTGCTCGTCAAGTCCATAAAAATTAACCCCTAAATATAAGTCTTGTTCAGTTGCATGAGGGTGTTCTTCCTTTATAAGTACATGTATTTCGTTATTAGGTGTATCCTCCTTAAAAGAGGAAATCATTTGATGCCATCTTATTGACGACTGAATAAATTCTTTTGTGTTATCTGGAACAGTTAGTACAATTTCTTTCATGAATAATAATTTGGTTTTGTTGAGTTTGGGTGCTTAGGTGTGTAATTCATTCAAAGAATCATAATACATATATGAATATATGTAAATGGTTTTGTATATAAAATTTCGAATGGTTAACCAACTAAGAGGTCTTATGCAAAAGTGGTGAAGGTCATCCCGCTTACACAGTCATCCCGGGCAACAGAAGGAGATACCGGATCAAGTCCGGTATGACGGCTTTTTTGTTCAAGTATACAGCTTTTATTCAAGATGAATTTTTCTGCCTTGCAAGACTTTTGCTTCAAGTGGCCCAACAAAATACTTGATTTTATTCCAGACACTAGTAGGAAGTTTGTTCTATATTACCCTAGTTCTTTTTACCAGTAGATGTTTTTACATTGTTGAATATAGTCATAGCTTGTGCGATTACGCTGCTTGGAGATCCTAAGTCTGCTGGTAGCAGAATTGTATTTGAATCTTTAGCCAGCTTACCAAATGCTTCTATGTATTGATGGGCAACTTTCAGAGATACAGCGTCTTGACCACCGTCCTGTTTTATTGCACTGGCAACAATACTAATACCTTTGGCAGTAGCCTCTGCAACAAATAATATAGCTTCTCCTTCACCTTTGGCTCTGTTTACTTGGTCGGTATAAGCTGCTTCGGACTTAAGAACAACTTGTGCTTTCTCACCTTCAGAAACGTTTATTTGCGCTTGTCTGTGGCCTTCTGATTCCATTATTCTTGCACGTTTTTGTCTTTCTGCGGCTACTTCCAGCTCCATGGCTTCTAGGATGGTAGTAGGTGGCTGAATATCTTTAATTTCATAGCGCATGCATTGAATTCCCCAGTTTGTAGCTGCCTGGTTAATTGAAGAGACGATAGCATGATTTAATGATTCCCTTTCTTCAAAAGTTCTATCTAGTTTTAATTTCCCTATTTCAGAGCGCATGGTAGTTTGTGCTAGCTGAGTGATTGCATAATATGGGTTTTCGACACCGTACGAAGCTGCAACAGCATCAATAATTTTGACATATAACACGCCGTCTATAAGGAGAGTAACGTTGTCGTTTGATATTGCTGTTTGTGCGTGAACGTCAACCGCCTGTTCCTTTAAAGTGTGTTTGTAGGCTACTCTTTGAATAATCGGGACGATAAGATTAAGACCTGGCTCAAGAATCTTGTCGTACTTACCAAGCCTTTCCAAGACCCATGCTTGTTGCTGAGGTACGATTTTTATCATAAATATTAGTGCTATTATGGCCAGAGCGCTTATTGAGAGTAGTAATACGTCCATAAATTTAAAACCATTAAGTTAATTTGCTGTTCATCGTACTATATCACGAAGAGTTTCTGCTAAGAAATATTGCTATAAAAAAGTAATAAATTTCTTTGTAACTAGTGACTTGTCACCCAAATATCACTTGACTCAGTAAAAAATTAGCTTTATTTTCCATCTAAGACCATAAAATCCCATATTAACCCAGTTCTTACCAAATTTTGTGTTAGATTATATTCAAGGCGTAATGCGCCATACTTATTGTGACAAGATATAAAATATGAATATTTTTCTTTCTAAGTATGTAAATAAGATTGATGTGAAGGGGAGAATATCTATCCCTGCTAGTTACCGAGCTGCTCTTGCGCAGGAAAATTTTAGCGGCATTATCGTCTATCCATCCTTTAAAAATAACTGTATTGAAGCATGTAGTATGTCTCATCTTGAAGAATTGAGTCGCATTATTCAAAGGCTTGACCCATATTCAGACGAGAGAGATGCTTTTGAAACTATTGTTCTTGGCGAAGCGATTCAGCTTCAATTTGATAACGAGGGTAGAGTTACATTGCCTTCTTATTTAACTAATCAAATTGGTGTTACAACGCAGGCATGTTTTGTAGGAAAAGGTTTAGTTTTTGAAATATGGAACCCTGAGAGTTTTGAAAAATATTTAAAGTCTGCACGATTAATTGCTCAGGACAATAGGTCTATCTTGAAGAATAAAAACTATAGTTCAGGAGAGTAGATCATGGATTTAAGTGCAACAGTACAAAATAGGTCAACTCTTCCTCACCGTTCTGTATTGCTTAATGAAGTTATTGAATACTTATCCATAAAAGATGGTGGTAGATATCTCGATTGCACCTTTGGTGCTGGTGGTTATACGAGAGCAATTTTATCAAAGAGTGATTGTTATGTAACGGCTCTTGATCAGGATCCAACCGTAATAAGGTTTGCCAATGACCTTTCTTTGGACTATGGCGATAGATTTAATTTTATTCAAACAAATTTTTCGCAAGTAGCTTCAAAGCTACATGGCAAAAATTTTGATGGAGTGGTACTTGATTTGGGAATTTCTTCAATGCAAGTAGACCAGGCCTCAAGAGGTTTTTCTTTTATGCAGGATGGTCCGCTTGACATGAGAATGAGTGTTACTGGCGTGAGTGCGGCAGAGTTCTTGGAAACTGCTTCTGAACAAGAAATAGCCGATATCATATATAAATATGGTGAAGAAGTGCAATCAAGGGCTATCGCAAAAAATATTGTTTGCTATCGCCAGACAGATCGTATCGACACAACTTTGAAATTAGCTGAAATTATCCGCCAGTCTAAGCATTATCGCCCCGAAAAAATAGACCCAGCTACAAAAACTTTTCAAGCTATCAGAATATACATCAATGACGAGCTAGGGGCATTGGAGCGCTTTCTTGCCAATGTCGAAGATCTACTAGTTCCAGGGGGTAGGATTGTAGTGGTTTCGTTTCATTCTCTTGAAGATAGTATTGTTAAAAATTTCTTTAAGGAATGTTCTGTAAAAAAAATTGCTAAATCAAAATATTCAAAAGAACTAGATAGCCCCCTTGCGGGAAAGTGGCTCCGAATTATTACTAAAAAACCATTGGTTCCTTCACGGGCTGAGGTTCAAGATAATCCAAGGTCTAGATCTGCTAAGCTAAGAGTTGCTGAAAAAATAGGAGGTAACAATGTTACTTGAAAAATCGCCGATATACATAGTTGTCATAGTATGTTTAATGTCGGTATATACGTTATTTACTATAAAAGAAAATGTCATGAGTATTAGGGGCGAGCTAACAGAAGTTAATAGCCAAGTTCAAGATGAAATTGATAAAATTCACTTATTAAAAGCTGAGTTAGCTTATTTGACTTCACCAGAGAGACTAAAAGCCTTAAATGATGAATACGTAAAGCTTTCTGATACTAACCTAGCTCAAATGGAAATAGATCCGATTGTTCAAGATAAAGAAGTCCTTGAAGTTAGGCGAGTTGCGAGTATTAAGCTAAGAAGCGAAAATACAAAATGGAGATACAAAAAGGGGCCAAGCAAATATGTGACGATGGCTTCTGGGAAAAAATAATCACCAGCGCATGAGTCATCCTGAGTCAAGCTCAGGATGACTATGAGCGTTCAGGATAACTATTTGCCAGTAATTTTTGTCGCGGAAATGATAAAAATAATATATATATCGGTGGCAATAGATAAATTTTTAAGAAATGAGTAATTTAATCGCAAATATTAATAGGTTAATTTTTTGGGGAAAAAGTGTCGTAATCGCTTTCCTCAAATTTATTATTTATTATTTGTTATATTTAAGAATCGTTCTTCTTAAAACCGTGCATGTTTTATTTGTAAAGCGAGGAGGAATCTCATCAATATTTCGGGAGTTTAAGGTTGCCTTGGTTGAAAAAATATCTTTAAGATCTTTATTTAGTTGGGATTTATCTCATTCAGTTTCGCGTGCTAGGATTTTTTTTGTAATAGTAGGGTTTTCTTTAGTTTTTCTTATAATAAGTATTAGACTGCTAATTGTAGCCAGTAGTGATTATGTAAATTTTCAAAAAACAATGGGTCGTAAATCGATTCACAGAGTTGATATCACTGACAGAAATAATAATTTACTTGCTGTAAATCTTCCAGGTGCTTCTCTATATGCTAATCCTAGAAAGATTGTTGACCCAGAGGAGTCTCTTAAAAAATTGTTACTCGTAATACCTGATTTAGATACAAAAAAGATTCTGTCTGACCTAAAGAGTAACAAAAGTTTTGTTTGGATAAAGAGAGACGTTACTCCGCTTGAGCACGAGAAAATATATAACATTGGTATGCCAGGTTTTGGCTTTGAAAGAGAGCAAAAAAGGATTTATACATACGGTAATTTGTTATCACACGTAATTGGTTATGTTAGCAGAGATATGAACGGCCTTGCAGGTATTGAGCAATTTTTTGATAAATTCATTACTGGTCAAAAAGAAAAAGAAGATAGAACAGGTATGGGCGATGTATTGCAGCTTTCAATTGATGTTCGTGTACAAAATATTCTTAGTGAAGAGATGGAAATAGTCATGAAGAAATTCAAGGCTAAAGGGGCTGCCGGAATAATAGTTGATCCAAATAATGGAGAAATTTTAGCCTTAGTAAGTAAGCCTGATTTCGATCCACATAATCCTGGGGCTGCTAGAGCTGAGCAACTGTTTAATATGGTTACACAAGGCGTGTATGAAATGGGATCTGGTATGAAGGCTTTAACTGTGGCAGTTGGGCTTGACACTGGATCTACGTCAATTAACGATGCTTATGATTTAAGTTACCTTAGGGTCCAGGGGTTTCAAGTTAAAGATCATCCACGTCCGTTGAAGGGGTGGCACTCAGTTCCACATATTTTTCTTAAGTCAAGTAATGTCGGCTTAGCACAAATTATTCTAGAAACAGGCAAACAAAGTATACTTGAATACCTAAGAAGATTAAGGTTGCTTGAGCCGTTGCAAATAGAAGTCCTTGAAAGGGCTAGACCGTTATTTCCAAATTTTTCGCGGTGGACTGATTTAAGTTTAATAACTATGTCATATGGATATGGGATATCTGTGAGTCCGGCGCATTTTATACAAGCGATGATGCCTATTGTAAATGGGGGCATTATCTATCCGCTTACTTTGGTAAAAAGAGATCCGAAAGAAAAGCTAGTTGGAGAAAGAGTATTTCAGGAAAGCACTTCACTTGCGATGAGAAAACTCATGCGTCTTGTTGTTACTGATGGTACTGGTTCAAAAGCTGAAGTTAAAGGCTACTACGTTGGCGGAAAAACCGGGACAGCTGAGATTGCTCATGCTGGTGGATATGATAAGAACAGAAGGATGTCCTCTTTCTTTGGGATTGTTCCTGCGTCGAATCCAAAATATATAGTGTATATAGTCTATAACGAGCCAGTGGGAATTAAGGAATCTTTTGGTTTTGCTGGCGGTGGTTGGACTGCTGCCCCAACGGTTGGTGCTGTTCTTAAAAGGTTGGTAGCACTTTATGGTATGACTAAGGTTGATGAGGACAGCGAAGAGGTTCAAGAGTTAAATAACATTGAGTATAAGATAAGAGATGAGACTTAAGTTACAAAAGCTATTTACAGAAGAAAAAATCAAAGATATATCATTTGATTCGAGAAATACCAAGCCAGGTGATGCTTTTTTTGCGATTCGTGGTGAAAATTTCGATGGTAGTAAGTTCATTGAAGATGCTTTAAGAAAAGGAGCTTCGCTAGTTTTTACTGATGACAAGAGCTATGCGAGTCATGCAGGCAAAGTAGTCTATGTCCAAGATGCTAGAATGAGCCTAGCTAGTGCAGCTGAAATATTATATCCAAAAAAGCCTAGTAATATTGTAGCTGTGACTGGGACCAATGGAAAAAGCTCTGTAGTATCTTATGTTCACCAAATCTTGTCGCTACTTGAAAAAACCAGCGCTTGTATAGGAACTTTGGGTTTGGAGTCAAATACAAAATTAACAGGCGATTTAAATAATATTGAAAATTCTCTGCAAACAACTAGTGATCCTGTTAGTTTTAGAAGGGTATTAAGTATTCTAGAGGAAAGTGGTGTAGCGAATGTGTCTTTCGAAGCTTCAAGCCATGGGTTAGATCAAAAACGATTAGGTGATATTCAGGTTAAATCTGCGGCATTTACAAGTTTTTCCCAAGATCATTTGGAATATCATAAAACAATGGAAAACTACCTACACGTCAAACTCCGGCTTTTTAGTGATAATTTAGAGAAGGAAGGTGAGGCTGTTATTAATTCTGAGATATTGTTTTTTGACTCAATTAAGAAATTTTTAGAAGAGCGTAAGATTCGATATTTTACTGTTGGCAAGGCTGGCGATATTAATGTAATTAGTTGCAATGGGAGTGTTATAGGGCAAGAAATTTCTTTCGAATTTTTGCAAAAAAAGTACAAATTCTCTACTAGTATTATCGGATCTTTTCAAGCAACAAACATATTGATAGCAGCAAAATTGGTGTATAACCTAAATATTGGCTTTGATGATATTGTTAAGGTGTTGCCAGAGCTAAAGGCAGTTCGGGGGCGATTACAAAGAATTACTGAGCCTAAATCTGATTTTCAGGTATTTGTTGATTATGCCCATACTCCAGATGCTTTGAGTCAATCCTTGAGTGAACTTAGGAAAATCAAACCGGAAGCTGGAAAGCTTTGTGTTGTTTTTGGGTGTGGAGGTGATAGAGATACTTTAAAGCGTCCAATAATGGGTAAAATCGCAACAGATATCGCAGATTATGTAGTGATAACTGATGATAATCCACGCACGGAAGATGCAACTAAGATTAGAAATGAGATTGCGCTCGGAGCCACAAATAGTACCGGGATATCAACTTCAGTTGTACGTGAGTACAGACGAGATCTAAAAAATACGAGGATACCATTTAAAACTAAAGTTGATATTATTGGTGATCGAAAAGAGGCAATTGTAAGCACAATTAAAAAATTAAAGAAGGGAGATATATTGCTCATAGCAGGAAAGGGGCATGAAGATTATCAGATTGTAGGAAATAGTGTTAATAAGTTTAGTGATATAGAGATTGCTACTTGGGCTTTTAAAAACGCAGTAGAAAGAGGTGGTCAATAATGATATATTCAGTAGAAATTAAATAATGGGGTTAAAATGATTTGGACAACCAAAGAATTGGGTAAGGCATTGTCATTAAATATTGCTGGTAATAGAGAATTTGGTAAAGTGCAGTTTAATTCTAAAGACGTGGAGCAAGGAGACATATTTATTGCTCTAAAAGGAGTGCGCGACGGGCATGAGTTTGTTCTGGATGCATTAGATAGAGGAGCTTCAGTTGCAATTGTTTCCAAAGAAATTAGCAATATTGATCCAGCTAAGCTAATAATAGTGGATGATACATATGAGGCTTTAATGGATTTGGCTGAGTTTAAACGCCGAAATTCAAAGGCGAAATTCATTACAATTACTGGAAGTGTTGGGAAAACTAGTACAAAAGAAGCGACGAAGATAATGCTTAGCGCTTATGGAAAAACTCATGCTAGTCATGGAACATTTAACAATTATCTGGGGGTTCCGCTTTGCCTAGCATCGATGCCAAATGATACTGAATATGCTGTAATCGAGATGGGCATGAGTGCAAAAGGAGAGCTTAGTGAACTCAGTAAGCTTGCCATACCGGATGTTGCTTTAATTACTGCCGTTTCTGAAGGGCATATAGGATCTTTTAATTCTGTTGAAGAAATTGCCGATGCGAAATGTGAGATATTTGAGGGAATGGATATTAATGATGGAATAGCGATAGTTAATCGTGACATTACGACTTACGAGAGGTGTATACAGAATATTGATCGAGCTGGAATGCAGAATGTACAAACTTTTGGTAAGAGGGTGGACGCTGGAGTAAGGTTTGTTTCGAGCGAAATCTTGGAGAACGATACTTTAAGATTATCATATACTGTTGACGGTGAAGAATTAGAGTTAGTTATACCACTTATACCTATTCATTTAGCTGGGAATTTTGCAGCTGCGTTTGCTGTTGTGAAAGCCCTGAAGCTTGATCCTGAGTTGGCAGCTAGTGCAATATCTTCGTTCATTCCGGTGGTTGGCAGAGGTGGATTGCTCACTGTAAAAAAAGGTGGCAAGGAATATAGAATTATTTGTGACTATTATAACGCTAATCCACAATCAATGAATGCTGCTTTAGAGTATTTAAATTTGTTTGATAACGAGAATAAAGTTGCTGTACTTGGAGACATGGGAGGGCTTGGTAAATTCGAGCATGAACTTCATATGAGCATAGTTCCGTATATCAAAGATTCTGGAGTCAAGAAACTATTTTTAGTTGGCGAAAGAATGAAAGACTTGAAAAATGAATTTGGCAAAGAAATTCAAGTTTTTTGTTTTGACGATGCCCAGTCGCTTTGCATAGAAATTGATAAATATATCGTTGGTGGAGAATTAATACTTATCAAGGGTTCGAGAAGTATGGGGATGGAAAGAGTGGCGACTCAGCTAGGGGTTGAGAATGCTCTATAATATACTGGTTCCGTTTGCACAGAAATTTCATATCGCTAATTTATTTACGTACATTAGCTTCAGAAGTGGCCTTGCTATCCTAGTTAGTATGTCTCTTTCTTTGTATATGGGTCCTAAACTGATTCGATATCTCAGGGGCATGCAAAAAAATGGTCAGCCAATCAGAGACGATGGTCCTACGAGTCATTTTAGCAAGGCTGGTACGCCGACAATGGGTGGATTGATGATACTAGGTTCAACCACTATTACCACTTTATTACTTGCTGATTTATCTAACCCGTATATTTGGATTGTGCTCTTTGTCCTAGTTTCATTTGGTATGCTAGGTTTTATTGATGATTATAAAAAAGTAAGTAAAAATAATTATCGTGGTGTTAGCGGTAGAATGAAGTTGGTTATTCAGTTTATAATAAGTGCTCTTGCTTTTATCGCCATTTTATATTGTTCTAGGCCAGAATTTGCAACACAACTTGCTTTTCCCTTTTTTAAAAATTTGTTTCTGGATTTAGGTTATTTCTATATACCATTTGCTATGGTTGTGATTATTGGTTCGTCTAATGCTGTAAACTTGACTGATGGATTAGATGGACTGGCGATAGGTTCAATAGCAATTGCTATAGCATCTTTTGGTTTAATTTCGTACCTAGTGGGAAACAGCATTTATGCAAATTATTTGCAGATAATTCATATTCCGCATGTTGGTGAGCTTACGGTTCTATGTGCTGCAATAATAGGCAGTAGCTTAGGGTTTTTGTGGTACAATGCACAGCCTGCTGAAATATTTATGGGTGATACTGGTAGCTTATCATTAGGTGGAGTAATTGGAACAATAAGTGTTATTACTAAACATGAGTTGGTTCTTTGTATTATTGGAGGAGTGTTTGTTATCGAGACGTTGTCGGTGATTATTCAAGTTTCGTATTTTAAAAGAACTGGTGGAAAAAGAATATTTCTTATGGCTCCATTACATCATCATTTTGAGAAAAAAGGATGGCCAGAATCAAAGGTAGTAATAAGATTTTGGATCTTAGCTATAGTTTTTGCGTTGATTGGCTTGTCATCACTAAAATTGAGATAAGTCTATGCATGGAAACAATCCAAAAAGAGCGGTTGAATTTGGCGACGGTTTGGTACTTAAAGTCCAGAAAATATTCAAAACATTACAAGGTGAAGGGCCCAATGTTGGTTTGCCGGCAATATTTGTAAGATTGGGTGGGTGTAATCTGGCTTGTAGTTTTTGTGATACTGATTTTGAAGATTTTGTTGAAGTTGAGCTTAACGAAATAATATTTCAAGTCAGCCAATTAAGTTTAAATGATAAAGGAGTTAGGTCGGTAAATTTAGTAGTTATTACTGGTGGTGAACCTTTACGCCAACAAATAGAGCCTTTATGTAAGACGCTGATAAAAGATAATTATTCAGTGCAAATTGAGACAAATGGTACGATTTACAGGACAATTCCAAAAGAGGTGGAAATTATCTGTTCACCAAAAGTTGTTGCGGGAAATTATTTGTCAGTAAGAGATGATCTATTACCCAATATTAGTGCATTTAAATTCCTTATTTCGACGAACATAAAGGAATATTCCTCTGTACCTGAACTTGGACAAAAAAGATATAATATCCCTGTTTTTGTGCAGGCAATGGATGAGTACAAAGAGGAGATTAATGTGCAAAATCTTAAACTTGCTGTTGATATAGCGATAAATAACAGTTATCGTTTATCTTATCAAATTCACAAAGATCTGGGAATAGAGTAAGTATGAGTGAATTTTGATGTAAGAAATATATAAGAGTTTAGCCATGACGATGGCCGTCATCCCGGACTTGATCCGGGATCTAGGGGTATCGGGAGGAGATCCTGAATCAAGTTCAGGATGACTTAGTTTGATATATTTCTTATATCAAACTAAGGTTAATTTAGGATAAAAGTCACTATCCTAAATTCGAATTAAGAGGATAATAAGGAGTATTATGAAAAAAGCGGTTGTTTTGGTTAGTGGCGGTCTTGATTCGTCGACAGTTCTTGCGATGCTTGATAAAGATGGGTATGAGATTTACGCCCTAAGCTTTAATTACTCTCAGAATCATCTTATTGAGATAGCCAAGATTCAGAGCTTTATCGCAAGATACAACGTGAAAGCACATAAAATTATTAATTTGGATTTGTCAGCGTTTAACAACTCGGCTCTGATAGATAAGGCGATTCAGGTGCCTAAATACTCAAGTGTAAATGATTTGGGTGATCAAATCCCGGTGACTTATGTGCCAGCCAGAAATACTATATTCCTGAGTTATGCTCTAGGATATGCCGAGGTTATTGGTTCATTGAATATATTTATTGGTGCTCACATGACTGATTCAGCAAATTACCCAGATTGTAGATCAGAATATCTTAAGAGCTTTGAAGCAATGGCAAATCTAGCAACACAGCTTGGCGTAGAGGGTAATAAAGTCAATATTAATGCTCCGCTGATAAATATGTCAAAAGCAGAAATCGTAGCAAAAGGCATTGAGCTTGGAGTTGATTATTCAGAAACCATATCATGTTATGACCCGACCCAATCAGCAATATCTTGTGGAACTTGCCATGCTTGTTTAGTTCGCCTGCAAGCTTTTAAAGCAAATGGCCAAGTAGATCGCATTCAATATTTGAGGTAATTAGTATGAATACCCAATATTTTTTTGGTGCATTTCCAGCTTTGGATCTTGGTGAGATAGTACTTCGAGAGATTGTAGCGATTGATGCCCAGGATTATCTTGATTATATGAATCGTGATGAGATGGAAGGTTTTTTGACAAAAGAAAACAGGCCGCAAACAATTGAGAAAGCATTAGAAGAGGTGCAATATTGGGGTAGTTTATTCCCTGCTAAGCGAAGTATTTACTGGGCTATTGCTTTAAAAGAAACTAATAAAATGATTGGTACTGCTGGTTTTAACCATATTTCTTTTGCTAATTCTAGGGCTGAAATTAGCTATGATCTGAGCCCAGATTATTGGGGCAAGGGAGTGATGCTAAAATCAATTAAAGGCATATTGCATTTTGCTGACTTTGGTCTTGGGTTGGTTCGAATTCAAGCAACAGTGATCATCGATAATGAGAAGTCAATTAAAGTGCTTGAAAGATGTGGTTTTGAAAAAGAAGGCTTCATGAAGAAATATGAAGTTGTAGAAGGAGAGCATAAGGACTATTATATGTTTGGTAGAGTTGTTTAGTAAATTAACCTGAATTTGACCTAAGAAATACATTAACTTAGGTGCAAAACGTCTTTTTTTAGAGGGTTGTTATGTGGTTGCGTATTTTTTTATCAACATTAATTAGCTTGAATTTTTTTGTAGAAACTGTGAATGCAAAAGTAATTAAAACTACTGATACGTCTGTGATTCGTCAGGAAGTTCTTAAATTGACAAAAGATGATTTGGTAACTTTCGATGTAAAGGGAGTGATATTTTCTCCAAAGGATCAAATTCTTGCTCATGAATTTATACCAAAATATAAGCAATTTCTTAAGCGAATAGAACTTACAAAAGGAATAGAGGAAGCTAAAAGATTAGAGGGGATTGTGTTGCTTAACTATGAGCCTAGGCTTGTAGATAAAGATATTCCTGAAATTATCAAAGCAATTCAGCATAATGGAACCAAAGTTATAGCTCTCACGGGCGGGTATACTGGTGCGATTTCTGCAATCGAAAGTAAAGAGGATCTTAGAGTAAAGACATTAAAAAATTTCGGTATAGATTTTAGTTCTAGCTTCTTGGTTCCTGTGGTTAGCTTTGATTCTTTGATAAAAAAAGGTTCCAATAACCCAGTGCCTCTATATAAAAATGGTGTATTATTTGCTTCAAGGTCTCCAAAGGGGGTTGTTCTTAAAAGTTTTCTAGAGAAAGTTAAATTTAAGCCAAATAGGATAATTCACATAGACAATAGTATTAAAAAGATTGATGATGTAGAAAGGTTCGCTGATGAAGCCGGAATTGATTACCTAGGTATACATTACACTAAGATACACGAGAATTATCCGCAAGAACTCGATCAAGCAGTAGCGGATAAAAAATTTGAGATTCTAGTTGAGAAAGATTTATGGATTTCGGATAACGTTGCTAAATGTATGATTAATACCAAATCTTCTATTGAAAAATGCAATGCAAGAAGTTTGGCGCGTTAGTATTGCAATATTTTTTACTTGGTTTTCTAAACTAATGAGTCTCAAATTACATAAATGGTAGTTATTTTTAATCTAAATAACCTTGAAATCCTTGTAAAAAGCAAGAATTATATCTAACCTATTACATAAATTAAGTAAATTTATTAGCTGATTGAATAAAGAAAGAAGTTTTTATGTCTAAAGACCCGATTGTAATAAAAAATTCA
>JANNVO010000243.1:0-4414 GCA_031414475.1 Rickettsiales bacterium | reverse complement strand
TTAAAATCCATACCCGAATACTATCATCCAAGATCTCTTAATACCGATAAGAATCCGACCTACGGCAAAGCAATTGCCGAGTTGAAAGCTGCTGGCAAATGTAGTCCGGATTTAGAACACCAGCAAGTCAAGTATTTGAATAATATTATTGAATCTGATCATGGCAAGCTCAAACGTTTAATCAAGCCAACATTAGGTTTTATATCGATGAAAACAGCTTATGTGTAGCGGCTCGCTTTCGAAATGACACTGGCTCGCTTTCATCGGGAATTACCGGCTCAAATTAAATGACTCTATAAATTCACTGTGGCTCGATTTAATTGACGCTGAAAATATCCCGGCTCAAATTAAATGATTTTATCTTTTTTCCGGCTCACTTTAATTGACTCTATAAAGATTAATTTTGCTAATGAATTTACTCTAAATTATTCCTAACTTATAAATTTCTTTGTTAAATTCTGCCAGTTTATTAGTATTGTTAAGTTGCCCAAGCAAATATGCCTTAACTTCGCTAGGTCTGCTATTTAATACTTCGCATAAAGCCTGTAAATTATAACCACTCCTAGCAAGTTTAGCTTCTATTCCATCCAAATCTGGTACAAGTATTGATTCAATAATTTCAACTGTAATAGGTTTTGTGCCAGATAAATAAGCTTGCTCCAAAGCTCTGGTTAAATAATGATTTATTTGCAAGGGAGTAACTAAGCTAGATGCTAGCAATCCCATTGCCTCTACAGTAATAACATCAGCTAGTTTTATATCTTTTCGACAACATTGCTTAAATAGCCATGCACCATAGTGCTCTTTATTTTCTATCCAATGGTTTAATTGAAAAAGTTGAGTACGAGCTCCAATTTCTTCCATAGTAGGACGCCTTAAATCATTACCAAGCTTAGGATGGCCGGCAAGTACAACCGTCAGAATACTACCGCTACTATAAACAAGTTCAATTAGCCTTTTTAATGAAATAAGTGTTTGGCTAGCCAAATCATGAGCTTCATCAATAAAAAGTACTATTGGTTTATCTTGCTTTTTTACTAGTTCAAGTAACTTGCGCTCACGTTGTTCTGCTTGGTGGGGTATTTTGAAATTCTTATCTTTAGCTAAATCAAAAAATAATGCTGTATATAGAGTTCCGATATTTACGCGTTTTTTATCGGTTGACAAGGAGCGACATACTACTACTTCTTTCTCATCGCGTAATTGCTGTTGAATTTGCCATAATAGTGTCGTCTTACCTGTACCAACCATACCAGTTATGGCAATAATACCTCCAACACGACTTGCGTATTTAATATTATCAATATGCTTTTTGATACCATCTGTTTCTAAAAATGGCACATTATGAAAGTGCTTATTTAATTCAAAAAATTGCATTATTTCATTATTCATTCTACTTACTCCTTGTGTCATTAGACACTAATTTTAATTTAAAAAACTCTCGAACCTTTTCCAAAAGAGTTGTTTTATGCAAACTTTCGGCAATTAATTTATCAAGCTCAAAGCGCTGCATCTCAGGAATTATAGCCAAAGGTTTACCCAGCAGCTTAGCAATCGCTAGCTTTGCCTCTATAGTTGTTTTAAAATATGCCATTTCTATATTATTATCTTC
Organism: Rickettsiales bacterium; assembly: GCA_031414475.1. GTDB lineage: Bacteria > Pseudomonadota > Alphaproteobacteria > Rickettsiales > Rickettsiaceae > Megaera_A. Next base: position 2,802 of record JANNVO010000243.1, on the reverse strand, counting down.
GAATGGCACAAAAGGCTGCTCCTTGTCTTCTGGTACTAATTTTGCTTGCTCAATTAATTTCAAATCAATGCCGTGATGACCAGTCAGCACCGAACGCGGCAAAGAAAGTTGCTTGGCTAATACTTCTACCTTATCTATTTGCTTTTCTAACTTAGTCTTTTTTAAAGCACGATAAGTATGTAAAGGAATAGGACCTGCTGCAGGATAAAATGGACCATGTTTTTGCCCTTGAAATTCTACATATAGCTCATTATCAAACAGACCAAATAAGACAATCACCTTTTCGCCTGCCATCTCTCCAGTAAGTTGATAGCGTATTCCTTCTAAAGTAATGCAGGCATCTGAAGCCACCCTCCGCTCATCCGGCTGGCGAGCTATAGAAGAAAATCTTTTCCAATCACACATTTGTCTATAACCTTCAGGTGGCAGGTTAGTTTGCCAGTCTTCCAAGCGCGAGTGTTTTTCGTGGCGGTGGGTCAAACTGTTATAATGAGCAAGATAGTTCCAAAGCCAGCTATTGGCTTCTTCGAGTGATGATGGTTTATGAAAATGGTATAGTGTTTCTAATTGATTTTGTACAGTATTAAATGCTCGCTCCACTTTCCCTTTGGCACGAGCCGTAGTTCTTCTTCCATCCTTGCCAGCTGGCATATGTGTACGGATCTCAATGCCAAGCTGCTTACAAACTCTCTGAAAAACTAAACTTTTTGCAACCGGTCCATTATCCAGATAAATCATCAATGGAATCCCCTGAAAGGGCATATGTTTTTGGGTTTTTGGTGACATGGCATTGAATAAAAAGCGTAAGGCCATTAACACGTTCTCACCCTCGCTTAAGTGATATTCTTGGTACATCGTACCGCTTCTATCATCTACTACACTAGCTAGTAACAACGCGCGTTTTTCACCGTCTTTACTCTTATTTGGTAAGTATTTTAATTCAGATGGAGTAAAATCAAGCTGCCAGCATTCATTACTATATGTTGCCTGAAAACGTACAACTATCGGTTCACATAGAAAATTTTTTGAGGTAAGTCCAAGACGTTTTAAATATCGATTAACCGTAGGCTTGGTAAGTAATCCCTTGGGGGAGTTAATTCTCTTACCTTCTAAATCAATTCCATGGTTCTCTAGTATCCATATTGCTCTTGGCGTAGATAGCTGTTTACCCTTGCGGTTAGTAGAACGAATCTTAAGTGCAGCAATCAATTCGCAATAGCGAATCATTTCTTCTTTGTTGATTTTGCGCGGACAGTTATAATCACTTCGTATTACAGAACGTGGCTGACTATAATTTTTTATGGCTCTTCTAACAGTAGAAGGTGAAACACTGAACGCCTTAGCAGTTTCGTTAATAAGAGGCTTTCTATCTCGGTGTTTGGCAGATAAATTTGAAAGTTTATAGTATAAATCTACAATTACTTCAGTAGGAATAGGCTTTCTTGCCATTCTATGCAGCCTTTTTTAAAGTTCTTGATGATTTTTTTCCCAGTCCTCGTTTTTTTAACCAATGATGTAAATTAGCTTCTGTACTGCCATAACGCTTAGCGATAAATTTCTGAGTTGTACCGTTCGCAAGCAATGCTTCAATTTCAGGGCGGTAAGTATCTAACTTACTTTTTCCAGGACCTTTGGGTCTACCCAATTGCATTCCTGCTGCTTTACAAGCTTTTAAAGCTTCTGTGGTGCGTTTTGAAATTAAATCTCGTTCAATCTCTGAGGCCATAGAAAATGCCATTGCTACAATTTTGCTTTGAATAGTCTCATCTAATTGCCAATTTCCTTTAATTGCATAAATAGCTACTCCTTTCTCCGTAGCAATCGATAGAATCTCCATGCATTCTAACATGCTGCGTCCTAACCTAGATAATTCACTAACAATAATTCTATCGCCGTTTTTTACTTCATCCAAAATATTAGCTATTTTGCGCCTGCGCCAATTAATTTTACCCGAAACAGTTTCTTCTACAAAATGTACTTTCCCAAGGTTTTTTTCATTTGCTAAATGTAAAATAGCAGCTTTGTTCTTTTCTAAATCTTGATCAATGGTCGAGACACGTAAATAGGCTATTGTTTTACTCATAAAAATATCACTATAATCCATTATTAGAAGAAAACTTAATTTGCAATATAATTATATAATAATTCTTATAGCATTAGCAATGAGTTTATAGTAATTGATATTATTAAAATAACGAGCGTTTTCATTGAACTTTTACCCAGCAAATCCACTTTGAGTAACAAATTGTCAGACTGAAATTTAGTGGAATATTATTAACTTTATAAAATCAAATAAAGTGAGCCGGAAGAAAAGATAGAATCAGTTAATGTGAGCCGGGATATTTTCAGCGTCAATTAAATCGAGCCACAATGAATTTATAGAGTCATTTAATTTGAGGCGGTAATTCCCGATGAAAGCGAGCCAGTGTCATTTCGAAAGCGAGCCGCTACATATAACTATGTTTTTTTTAATTATGGTTAATACCAGGTTGTGATTTGTGTCTAATATTTCTTTGTACATAATCTTTCCTCTTTGTTAGTTAAATAATCAGATTTTCTTTTCTGATGAATGCCCTTGCATTCGTCTTGAAGTGTATAGAGCGGAGCGATACTTGAGAGTCAAGGCGTTTACAGCGCAGCGTGCCTTTACTCTCAAGTATCGTGAGCTAAAGACCTTATATCTTTCTTTAGTATTAACCAGAAACAAAGGATGGAATATATTGATTCATTTCACAGAGACAACTTATTTGTATAAAAAGCTCCATCTGGGGCTTTTTAAGAAGACACTTAAAATGTTTGAAA
>JANNVO010000242.1:0-10640 GCA_031414475.1 Rickettsiales bacterium | reverse complement strand
CCATAATTTACCACTATCATTTCTGATTTCTAGCTTTAAGCACTTCCTTTAAATCTTCTGTTTTTGCTTCCTTTTTAGGATTAAAGAAATTACCTTTTGCAGTAACGCTCATTTTCGCTGGGGCATAGTCTGTAACGCTACGACCATATTTAGGCTTAGCAAGGTAGAAAGAAAAAATTGATGATACATCTAAGTTAAAATCATACAGATTAAATGTGGCAACCCCCTGACCAATAGAATACTTAGTCTTAAATGCCATAGATGGTAATGTAAATATCCCTTTTGATAACTCGACACTAGCCTGCAAATCACTCATCTGTGTTTTATCTAGAAGTAAAGTTTTATTTAAGTCGTCATCAAACAAACCAATATTATAATTTGGATCCCCAAGTACTTGAATAAAATTATCGATAGAAAAATTATTCACTGTAGTATCTTTGGTTACGATATTAGACTTCGTATAAAGATTATATAGCTGTTCATCCAGCTTTTCACCGTTTGTTGACCACATGCCACTTGCACTTATTACTCCACCAGAATTAATCATTTCTTTAGGTAGTAACTTCGAGATTTGCTCTATCTGAGCTGAATTCAAAGCATATACAAAATTTAAGGTATATGGCTGGAGCAAAATACTACCCGATGATTGCAGGCGACCTCCAAATAAATCGGCCTCAAACTTAGAAATATCAATCAAGTTTTTATCGTTTCTTGCTAAGAAAACTACCCTACCAAGGGTAAAATCACCTTGATATACAAGTGCAAGAGAAAGCCTCGTGACTATATCTATTTTACTGAGATCAAAATTATTTAGTATCTTTTGTTTGAGTGCTAACATCGCAGGAGCCGAAAGAAAATCAACCGCAATAGAACCATTATTTATATCAATCTTTACACTTGGTCTTATGCTCTGGGCTTCTAGAGTAAAATTAGTATCTATCCAGTCAGTGCCATCTGTTATATATAATTGTTCAACCGAAACCCTTCCTGGCGAAAGATCCAAAACGAAATTTACATTTTCATAAAGTTTTTTATTCAATGTAAGGTGATCAAAAGTAATATCAAAGCTACTTATGGAGCTGATCTTTCTTATAGGAATAAACTTGTTTAAATATGTTTCATCCTTCATATCCTCAAGTAAGTTACTAACATATGCAACTGCTCGAGTTAAGACTGGAAAACTATTTTCGTCAATATTTGCCGAGGTGAATCTTATGCTCGCATTGGTTCTTGGTGAGTTTCCAATAAACTTAGATGAAAGACTCCCCATTACCTCTGTGTCACGAGTTTTAATCAAAAAATTCTGAAGTGATAGATCAACTGAACTAAACTTTATATCAGACGATAAAGCAAATGGAATTGGTTTATCTGTTCTTACATCCTTACCACCAAAAAACTCTGCAAAATCATTTAAATCTTTATGACTCAAAACAATTTTTCCATTAAAAATACTCCTGAAAGAATTTTGAGTTATAGCTCCACTTAGATTGAAATTTCCATCTTGATCTACCTCACCAGAGAAGTTTTGAATAAGAAATTTGCCATCTTCAACTTTTACTTTTAAATTTACATTACTTAGAGAGTTGTTTTCATCAATTTTAATTGCTTTGGCTACAAAGCTTACATTCAAATTATTTTTGCTAAAATCCATCCTATTGTTAGCTCCAAATCTGACTGTACCTATCGCAGCTCCATCTTTTTTAGATTTTAACCAATTAGCTAGATCTAGTTTACTAAATTCAATATTTATCTCCGAGACAAATGTAGGGTCTTTGCTTATCTTCATATCTCCCGTTCCTTGCAATGAATCAGAGCTGATAATAATTGACTCGATTATCAAGCCTTGTTTTATTGGCTTGATACTAAAGTTAATCTTTACCTCTTCATCACTATTAAGATGGTTCTCTATATTAGAAAAATCAGGAACTAATTTTGCAACTTTACTTGATAAGTTAGTAGTTTTTAATTCTGCACTGCCCCCTTCAAACACACCATTTTTATAAATCTCATTCAATTTAAAGTCATAACTTGTGTCTTGTACATCCATTTTGAAGACTACGTTATCAGCTGAGTTCTCAAATGAGCCATTTATACGTCCAACGTTATCAATAACTCCATCAAAATTTGTTCCTTTATTTCCACTAGAGAAATTAAAATTATCAATTATAAGAGGAACATCATTATCAGACTCAACAAAGGTAAGTTTGTTAATTTTTGCTTTTACTGAAAGAGCATTTTTCAATATTAATTCTGAAATAAATTCACTATGGCTTAAAAAATTTACATCATCATTATTAAGATGAACAACAGCTTCTCCAACTGTTAATTCACTGATTTCTGGTTTAAAGCGGAATAAAGATGATAGCAAAAACTCAATTTTTATATCTTTAAGGGCCACCTTACCATCTTGTTTAACCTCATCGATAACAAGGTAAGGTACTGGAAATTTTATAATTCTAAAATTATTTGCTTCAAGAGTAGCAACATCCATTCTAGTACTTTTCACAAATTCTTGGTATACTTTTGTAAAATCAGTAAATGCTATTGATGCGCTGACTACCCCTGTTATTATTAAGGAAATAATTACCAAGCTTATAAATAGTTTTTTCATGCTTATTAAATTTAATTTATGAAGATACAACAACACTAATAGTTTTTTAGGAATATATCAATCAAACGACAAAAAAAATGAAAGAAGACGACAGATTAATTTTAGTTGGTGTAATATCAGCAGCTCATGGAATAAAGGGAGACGTACTAGTTAAATCATTTACTGACCCAAAAGAAAATATCTTGTCTATTCATATTTTAGACGAAACTCATGCTCCAATTAACTTAAAAAAGGTAAGAGTAAATTCTAACGGAACATTAGTATGTAGATTCATCGGAAGCAATGATCGAAACGCCGCTGAAGCATTGTCTGGAACAAAATTATTTTGTCTGCGTGACCACCTCCCCCTAACTCAACAAGATGAGTACTATATAAGCGACTTAAAAAAACTTCCCGTGGTCAACGAAAATGGTGAAAAAATTGGTGTCATTATCGATGTTGCCAATTTCGGTGCTGGTGATATCATAGAAATAAGATTTAACAATGATACAGAAGAAATGTTTCCATTTACAAAAGAATTTTTTCCAGAAATTGGCAAAGACTATGTAGTTTTATCAAAAACGCAACAATGAATCTTGTTAAGATAGCTAGTATAAGTCATGCCTGGCTTGACCTGGGACCTCCTTTCCACCGTCATGCTGAACTTGATTTGGTGAAGCCCTGCCTCTTGGCCTAGCATCTCATGAGATAGAAAAAGATCCTGAATCAAGTTCAGGATGACTACGTATTATGATTATGACTATATAGTAAATTAGATTGAATATGGGATGTCAATTTAATTTACTATAGTTATTCCTTCTCTCTTGTCCAGGTTATATCACTACCTTCCTTCACCACTACAGAAGAGCCTGGGAAATTATTGTTATGCGGAATAAATCTTCCACCAGCAAAATTAGCCAAAAACACTTCCGCATTAGCATACATTGAAAGCCTGTTTTCCGGCCGTGCCAAACCATGACCTTCATCAGGATAAAGCAGATACACTACTGGTATTGAAAGCTTTTTCATTGCCTGGGCTATCTGATCAGACTCATCTTGCTTCACTCGTGGATCATTCGCTCCTTGCACAATAAGTAGAGGTTTTTTTATGTTCTTAGCAAAACTTAAAGGCGATATTTCCTTCAAAAAATCTCTACCCTCCTCTGTATCAGGTGAAGCTCCAACAATTTTAATTAAATGAGCTATTTGAGGTTTCCAGTAAGGAGGTATAGAATTTAGTAATGTTTCAAGATTAGATGGGCCAACTATGTCAATACCAGCAACATACATATCTGGCGTCATAGTCATGCCAACAAGCGCAGCATAACCGCCGTAACTTCCGCCCATTATGACTATCTTATCTTTTTCAGTTATTTTGTTATTAATAGCCCACTGCACCCCATCAGCGAGATCATCTTGCATCTTTCTAGCCCATTGGCCATCTCCAGCATTGGTAAAGCTCTTACCAAAACCCGTTGACCCACGATAATTTACATTAAGCACTGCATAGCCTCTATTCGCAAGCCATTGCACTACTGGACCAAAACCCCAACTATCTCGCGCATTTGGCCCACCATGAACGTATAAAACGAGTGGTACCGTCTTTGTTGGAATACCTTTACCGTCGTCAAGCCATCTTGGTATTGTAAGGTAACTCACCAAGTCTAGACCATCTCTGGACTTTATGTTCTGTGGATACATCTTCGAAAATGGCAATCCCTCTTGATTTGTATTTGATACAAACAAAAATTGCTCTTCACGCTTTATTCTGTCATAGAGATAATACCTAAACGGACTATCACTTTTGGAAAATACCACTACCCATTTATCGTCCTCATATGTTCTAGATAAAATCTCAAGATCACCATCTTCAGTTGTTTTAAGATACTCTAAGTCAGAAGCAATTTTAGAATCAATAATTATCCACTCTTTGCGCAAGTAGTTAGTTGCAACACCTTGGATCATCTTAGATTTAGTATTAACTATATAGTCATCAATATCTGCTTTTTCATTCTCGTATATTACTTTTCTGACTTTAGTTACTAGATCTATCTCTATCAAAGCCGAAGTATTTCTTCCAACACTATCGGTCATAAATAGTTTTATCCCATCGGTTGAAATATGAAGTGGATTGGTCGTCAACATGTCCTCGGTTGAAATTTTCTGAAATAATTCAGCCTTCTCAAGGTTGCCATTTTCAAAAAGATAAACCTCACCCTCTCCGCTTGGAAGCATTTTATAGCCAACACGTATTTTAAAATCATCATCGGCAAGAAAAGATGAATATTGACCAGCATTTTCATATACTAATTCACGTTTGCCAGTGTCTATGTTTACTTTATAAATATCAAAATATTCTGGCACTCTGTCGTTTATCAGAATTAAAATCTCATTTGAATATTTATCACTCAGCTTTAAAACTGATGCCCTTACCCCATCACTAGGCGTCAAATCTTTTTGCTCATTAGTGGTTACATTAACAGAGTATAATCGCCAATTTTCATCACCCTTCTTGTCTTGAGCGTAAATTATATGGCTGTTATCATTAGCCCAAAAATAGCTTCTAATTCCCCGTTGCGTCTCATCAGTGATAACTTTGGCTTCTGGTATTTTATCAATTGGCGCAACCCAAATATTGAGCACTCCATCTTTTGGCGCTATATAGCTGATAAACTTACCATCTTTACTAATTCTAGTAGCAACTCGATCTGGATTACCAAATAATATATCTCTAGAAATTAAATCATCTTCTTTTATCATCTCATCTCCTTGCCTAATAGAAATTTCTGAACGACCTTTGTTGTATAGTAAAATAAGATAAATTACTAAGGATAAAATTACGATAACAGCAAATAAACGCTTTAGAACCATTTCTTCCACTTTAGTACTATAAATTGGACAAGCAAAATTGCACATGTAATGCCACAGAACGTTGCAAATGCTTTGTCGTTAGTAGCCCCAGGTATTCCCCCTAAGTTTACACCAAATAAGCCGGTGACAAAACTCATAGGAAGAAAAATAGTTGCTATAGCAGATAATTTATTCGTACTAGCACTTAACCTCTCAGTTAGGTGATTGTTCAACTCTTCATGAATAACTTGCGCTCTCTCTCTAATAGATACTATCTCTTCGATAAATCTAGTCATCTTATGGCAGTTTTCAGATAAATTACTTGCATTATCGGTGCCTGAACCCAAAAAACTCTCTATAGCGGCTAATTGTTGCAGTGTATCTAAATTGGGAAAGAAATATCGTCTAAAAATAATCACTTGTCTTCTAACATCAATAACATTTTGTCTAAAATCCTTATCATGTTCTATTAAAACCATTTCCTCTAGATCATCTACAGCTTCATATATATCAGCGATAGTAGATTCAATTTCTTCATTTATATGCTCAATTAAAGTAAGTAAAAACTCAAATGTAGTCCTAGGATACCTTGAACTCTCAAAATCCATTTTTAGTTTAGTAACTGCCTTTAAGTTTCTAAGTTTTACACTAATTATTTGCTGTTTAGTAACGTATAAACGGATAGAAATCATATCCTCTGGCTCTTCCTTATTAAAGGAATTAATGCCCCTTAGGTTTATGAATATGGTGTCATTATCTATTTTCACCAGCCTTGGACGTGTTTCAGTTGCAAGTAGTGCGTCAACCCATATTTCCTCAATACCAGAGCTTTTTTTTAGCCACGATTTTGCATCAGACGAGGTGCCATCTAAATGAACCCAACCGTAACCGATAGTTTTATTATACAACTCTATTGGTAAATCCATTCTATCCTTAACAATCCATTCTTCATTAATATGCAAAGATTCTATTAGCCAAGGAAATTTTCTAGTCATATTAATTTCAACCTCGAATCAACAACTACTTAATAAAAAATTTTATCAATCACTACTTTATGTATCTCATCAACTGTTTTGTTTACACAATTTACCGAAACCACTCTATCAGTATGCATTGCTGAAATAGACTTAAATCTCTCGTATATATTACGATGAAATGCCATATTTTTAGCTTCAAACTTATTTGCTTCACCTCTCATAGCCACCCGTTCCAAACCTATTTCAGGTGGGATATCCATAAAAAATGTAAGATCTGGCATGATACCTTTAGACCAGGAGCCTTTAGCTTCGTCTTTATAACTCACACTCATTAGGCGGTCATGCAATTCAAAAATATCTTCTATTGTTAGTCCAGATTCCCCTGATTGATAACAAGCTGTTGAATCTATAAACCTATCGCATATCACCCAAAACCCATCTAGCATAGATGGTATAATAATTTTGCTCAAATGCTCATAACGAGCTGCCATGACTAATAGCAATTCAGACATTGGCAAAAGCTCGGAATAAACCAATAAATGCCGTATTTTCTCTGCCTCTATTGTACCCCCAACTTCTCTTGTGTGAATAGCTTTTATTTTTTTAGACAAAAGAAATTCATACAACATTTTGCTCTGCGTGGATTTTCCGCTACCCTCGCCGCCTTCAAAAGTAATAAATTTAGGTTTATCAAAGTTCATCATAATTTTTTATATGGTTACTGCAAATATTCATCAGAGTTCATCTCTGCAAGTCTAGAGACGGTTCTAATAAACTCTCCTTTCTTTTTGCTAAAAGGATAAATTTCTTCTGGCAAACATTCAACCTCCATAAATAAAACTACCTTATTGAAGTAAGCATTATCAATAAAATTTATAAAACGTGTTGCTATATCAGTTTCATCTTCATTAATCCTTCTTACCGATTCAACTACAATAATTTTAAAATGCTCGGTTAGGTTTACATAATCAGCATAACCAATAGATCGTTCAAATAGCTCTCTAAAGTTAGTTATTAGTATATTTTTATGGCCTTTAGGGAAACTTAATGTCCTCCCAAAAAGATTTATATTTACCTGGGTTAATTCTTCTTCATCACAAAGGTCTCTTTTTATCTTTTCTATTATAGCCTTAGTTTCTCGATTAGCTGGGTATAAAATCCTATTTTTTATCACGGATACAGCGTTATATCTGTAGTCAATAGCAGTATCTAGGTACAAAACATCAAACTTCTTCTTTACCATATCAATAAAAGGTAAAAACGATTCTCTCTGCATACCGTCTTTATATAAATTATCTGGAATGGTATTAGTTGTTAAAAAAATAAATACTCCATTTTTTAGTAAATATCGAAATAACCTCATTATAATCATCGCATCTGTAATATCTTTTATTTCAAACTCATCCATGCACACTACGCGTGCTTTGGTTGAGATATCTGAAGCCAATTCCTGGATAACTTTATTAGCAGATTTACCCTGAAGTAGATGGAGTTTTTTATGCGTGAGTTGCATAAAATTTTGGAAATGAATAATTTCTTTAGGAACTTTTACCGCATCATAAAATATCTTCATCAGCATAGTTTTACCCCTTCCAACGCCACCATGAAGATATATGCTTTTTGGATGCCTTGATTTAAAAAACAAGTGCTTAATCTTGATCAAGAATGTTATTGGTTCAATAGAAGCTCCTGCTTGTTGCAATATTACCAGGAGCTCCTTCTGCCTACTGTCAAGGATTGCCTCAGATATAGTCATACCATTTTCCGGCTTAAATAATCCAACGAATTTTGCAAGTCCCGCTTGTACTCACGTAGCAACTTACGCTGCGCAAGCTCGCTCTTAAATTCATTTGTCCAATTTAAGCCGGAACACGATATCATGCAAATTCTTTACTTAGAGTCGTATGAAATTAATTTTGGCTCTTTTATCTCTATTACTTTTTCTTTAATACCTAAATATCCTGCTAACGCCAAAAACACAGCCGGATATTTTGCCGGCTGAGCTATCCCAGCAAGTGTACCATAAATAGCTTCTGCAGAGCTTCTAGAGCTGTCAGCAAACATCCTAGCAATTTCAAAGCAAGGCTTGGCTGAAAATGCAGCCCTAAGTACTTTTAATATAGACGCAGAGTTATTGGTGTTTGTAAGTAATTCCATAAGTAGATTTAACGCTTCTATGTAGTCAGGCTTGTATTCAAGAGCTAACTCAAGGTATTTTTTTGCTTCATCCTCTGAGCCTACTTGAAGATAATGCTTTGAAGCTGCATAATAATACGAAGCTATCTCTTCAGAGTTTACTTCAAACATAGACATATCTGCTCTTTGTAATTTTGATACAATAAATACCATTTTAGGCCAAGTTCCTAGGCTTGCATATATTCTAATCAAAATCAGCATTAGCTCTGTGTCAGTATCATCTTCATTAAAAGCCTTAAGCGCAAATTCTTCGGCTTGTATGTGGTGCATATTATTATAAAAAATTTCTGCAAGTTTTTTTGACGCATAAACACTAAAGTTCTTTTTATCAATTAAGTTGCGATAATATTGAATTTTTTTATCAAAACTATCTTCTCCTTCTGCAAGAACCAAATTTACAAAATCCTTATTTTCTTCATCAAGTTCAGACAATATGTTGTTTGTTATTTTAAGTGATTTTTTCTTATTACCCATCAACAGTTCAGCTAAAACATTTAGTAGCCTGTTGTTTATTTTTAGTAATTTTCTTCTGTACCATCTTTTCTTTAAAATGGTAGGCAAATCAAATATTAAAAAGATTAGCTTTAGAGCAACCATAAGAAGCAACTGAATTAAGACAAATATGGTCAGGAATACAAATAAAGTAGTTTCAATCTGATAATCAAATGCAAATAATTTAATCCCCGAGTCATACTCACCAATAGTACTAAATCCAATATAAAGGAGGAAAAAGACTGCACATAAAATCAAAAATCTAATCATCTCACCACACTCAAGTTAAATATTAAAAGCATCTTCACTGTCCATACAACCGCCATCATCCCAATCTTAACCCAGCATCTTCTTTAGCGCTACTAGGGATGCATCAGATTTTGTGGGCCCGGTTACTTATTTTTTTAAGTGCTCTATTCCCTAGTTCTACATTTTTCTAGATAGACATAACCACCTTGAAAAGGTTCGTTCCACGCCATCACATAATTCTTTGCGTCTAATTCAACTTAAATCCACCATAACAAGCAATCACTTTATAAAACTTTCTTGCAATTCAGATGAGTATATATAATTAATCAACACAGGTAAGTTTTCACTAATTCCGTCTTTTAGCTGTTTCTGATCCTCGCTAGCCTTAGAAATTTTTGTTACTTTTATGAACTTACTAAATGGCCTCGAACCAAAAAGTTTAACAAATTTATCAGTTGCCACACATTCTGGATTTGATAACATTTTGTTGTAATCATCAAGTAAAAGCAGTGTATTTTTAACCATATTAGGATGAGTAATTGAATTAAAAAATCTTAACTCATTATAGAACACTTGGTCTTGTCTAAACTTAGTAATTAGCCTCTGGGCATTAGCTAAAAATAATCTATAGTTATTTAGTTCGCTTGTAAATCGCATTTGTTTCGCTGAGGAATCTATATTTTTCTCAGCAAGTTCATCTTTTTCTACCTCTATCTCGTAAGGATGCTTGGCTTCTGGCTCAATATCCTCGGCAACTTCAAGAGCTTCATCCTCTTTGTCTAACTCATCTTCATCTGGTGAAAAACTAAGCAAAGGCGCCTCAGGCCCAGGGGAGTACCCATCCTCGAGAGTAATTTTATCCGGCTTATTTCCCTGTACCAATATTTGTTCTGCAGGAGAAGCTTTTTCTTTAAAAAAACTATCAAATAATTGAGGGTTATATTCTATCAAAACTACAATTACAGCTACAATGAGCCCCAGGATTAAAGCAAAATTTCTAAGGAAATTACTATTGGCTTTTTTAACATTTTTATTTTCTTCTGATTTAATCTTTCCGGTCATGTTCTTCTATATGTTTCAATATTGAGTTACTATCATGGCATACCACAACATTTTTAAACGCTTGTCCAAATACCTTTCCAACCTTTGAACTTATAGCAATAATGGCAGTATTTTCTAGATAATTCACCAAATTATTTTCTACTAATAATTTTAGTAGGGTTTTTGCGCAATTCTCGGAATATAGAACTACATAATCTATACCTTCTTTATACCTTATAACTTCT
>JANNVO010000241.1:0-2162 GCA_031414475.1 Rickettsiales bacterium | reverse complement strand
GTACTCGGGGGTTGGGCTGCTGTTGCGCGCAAAGACCACGCTGGGAGAAACGCTGGACGGTACGCCCGGCGTGATCAGCACCTATTTCGGTCCAAATGCCAGCCGACCCATTATTCGGGGCCTGGACGGCGACCGCATCCGCATTTTGAACAACAGCGGGTCTTTGCTTGATGTGTCCAATCTGAGCTACGACCATGCGGTCACCGCTGACCCCATCAGCATCGAGCGTATTGAGATTTTGCGCGGCCCCGGTGCCCTGCTGTACGGTGGCAATGCGATGGGCGGTGTGGTCAATGTGATCGACAACCGCATTCCGCGCGAGGCCTTGTTCGATGAAAAGGGCGGTATTGGCGGCAAGGTTGACCTGGGGCTGGCCACCGGTAACCGCGAGCGCGGCGCAGGGCTGATGCTTGAAGGGGGTAACCATCGCTATGCGATTCATGCCGATGTCTTTAACCGCGACACTGGCGACGTGAAGGTGCCAGTGGACCTGCTGTGCACCAGGGGCGGCAGCAACACCCTGAACAACCGCATCTGTAATTCGGAGAGCCATGTGAAGGGCGGCGCAGCCGGCGCCTCCGTGTTTCTGGACCACGGTTACCTTGGCGCGTCGGTCAGCACCTACCGCAGCAACTACGGCACGGTGGCTGAAGACGATGTCACCATTGACATGAAGTCTGACCGCGCAGCGCTGGAGGGCGAGTTGCGCAATCTGGGCGGCTTCATCCAGAGTGTCAAGGGCCAGCTCAGCCACACCAACTACCTGCATACCGAGTATGAGGGCCCCAGCCCGGGCACCATTTTCAAAAACAAGGGAACCGACCTGCGCCTGGAGGCCCGTCACGCCCCACTGGGCAGCTTCAGCGGCATGGTGGGCTTGCAGGCCGATACCAACCGTTTCTCAGCCGACGGTGACGAGGCTTTCGCGCCCTACAGCCGGACCCGGCAAAACGCCTTGTTCGCCTATGAAGAGTACGCAACCCAGTGGGGCAGGCTGAGCTTTGGCGGGCGTGTCGAGTCGGTCAAGGTGACGTCATTTGGCAACCCGCAGCTGGCCCGGTTTGTACCGGCTGAAAAGGACTTCAGGCCAGGCAGTTATTCAGTCGGCGCGCTGGTCAATGCCGCGCCAGGCTGGCAGCTGACCAGCAACCTTGCGTATTCCGAGCGTGCGCCCAAGGACTACGAGCTGTTTGCCGATGGTCCGCACCTGGCCACCGGGGCTTACGAGGTGGGCAACGCCAACTTGTCGAAAGAGAAATCCACCAACATGGATGTCGGCGCCGCCTGGAAGTCGGGCAGTCATCGCTTCAATGTGAATGCTTACCTGAACCGCTTCAGGAACTACCTGGCCCTAGGCCAGACACCTGGCGTTTTGCGCAATGCTGAAGACGGTGCCGTCAACCCGGTGGAAGACCCGGGTAACCCTGGTTTTACCGCGTCTGGAGCAGCGTTCAATCCCTTGCCGCAGTTTTTGTACGAAGAAGTGCGTGCCCGCTTTGTGGGACTGGAGGCCAGTGGCAGCGTTCGACTGATTGATGGTTCCTCTGCGGTCGATCTGGCGCTGCGCGGCGATGTGGTGCGTGCCACCAACCGCACCACCGACCAGCCTCTGCCGCGCATTGCGCCCGTGCGCCTTGGCGCCAGCTTGTTGTGGGCCAGTGGGCCTTGGGGTAGTAGCCTTGGGTTTGACCATTCCACGTCACAAGACCGGGTGCCGGTGGGTGACCGGGCAACAGCCGCCTATACCCTGTGGAACCTTGCGGCGACCTACCGCATGAAAGCCAGCGCATCGAACCTGCTCTGGTTCGCCAGGGTTGACAACCTGACCAACGAGCTGGCCTACAGCGCCTCATCAGTGCTGACCACCACGGCTTTTCCCAAGGCGCCACTGCCGGGTCGCAGCCTGAAGCTGGGCTTGCAGGCCAGTTTCTAGGGGCCGTCCGCCTGACCGCCCATGAGTCTGTGGGTTGTGTCAAAAAAGCGAAACCATCGCGCTAAGATTGCGCGATGAGTTCGCTTGTTTTTGAGTCGCTGTTCCCGGTGGTGGTGTTGATTGCTACAGGTTTCATAGCTGGTCGCGCCGTCTGGATAAGGCCTTCAGCCATTAAAGACCTTTCAAACCTGATCTTTTTATTGCTCACGCCGGCGCTGCTGTTTCGCAC
>JANNVO010000240.1:0-1599 GCA_031414475.1 Rickettsiales bacterium | reverse complement strand
GTTATTTTTTGTAGCGCATAAAATTAAATATAGTCATTTCGTGTGGCACCTGTTTGTAATGGCAGGAACAGCGTGCCATGTAGTAGCTGTGCTTTTGTATGCCTATTAATATAAATAACTGAAGTTATGAAAGCATACATTATTGTAGATGTAAAAATCACAAACCCGACTTTATACGAAGGATACCGGAAATTGACTCCTCCTTCGTTAGAAGCTTTTGACGGAAAATTTATTGTGCGTGGCGGAGTTACCGAAACGCTTGAAGGCGATTGGCAACCGGGTCGTATTGTGGTTGTGGAATTTCCATCGTTGGAACAGGCCAAAGCCTGGTGGAAATCGGATGGCTATGCCCCGGCCAAAGCGATTCGGCAGGCTGCTTCGATAACAAGAATGATTTTGGTGGAAGGTATATAGATGTAGTCTGCCACAGTAAGATTTATGTATGCAATACGAGGAGATTAAGGATATATAGGAAACTCTGTTTCTGATATATAGACGTTGGGCGCAAGCCAAGACAAGCACGTAAACAAGCGACAAACAAATTATGACGAAACTGAAAATATCTACTTTACTTCTTCTTTTGACCAACCTAACTTTTGGACAAAAGGTCGACAATCGTTTAAATGGTTTAGACACCGAAATAGAAAACACATTAAAAGCATACAACGCAGTTGGGCTGTCAGTTGCGGTTGTTGAAAATAATAAGATAATTTATTCCAAAGGATTTGGCTTTAGAGATTTGGAGAACAGATTGCCAGCAACACCAAATACTATCTTCCCCATTGGTTCAATTACAAAATCGTTTACGGCATCTTTATTAGGAATACTTGAAAATCAAAATCAACTAACACTCAAAGACAAACCATCTTTCCACATTCCAAAACTGCAATTCTTTAATGACAAAATGGATAACTTAATCACAATTGAAGATTTATTGTGTCATAAAAGTGGTATTGGAAGTGTGGACGGAACTTATGTTTTATTTCCTGCCAGCAAACGAGATAAATTAATGGAACGTTTAAAATATTTGAAACCCAACGGTGCAATTAAAGACAGTTGGATATACAGTAATTTGGGTTACATTATCGCAGGAACAATTGTAGAAAAAACAACAAATGAAAGTTGGGAAAAAAATATTCAAGACAAAATATTTAAACCTTTAAATATGAATAGTTCTAGCACTTCAATTACCGAAATGACTAAAGCAAAAGATTATTCATTTGGATTTGGAATGAACAACACTAAAAGTGAAAAGGTATTATTTGCAGAACTTAGTAATGACAAGCCAGGTGGTGCAATTAATAGCACAGCATATGATATGGCAAATTGGATGACTACTTGGCTTAACAACGGAACGTTTCTGAACAAAGAAATTTTACCGAAAACTTATACTCAAGAAGCAACCAGTATAAAAGCAATTGAAAATGGTTTACCACCTGAAATTAGCGACCCAAATGTCTATACATTTGGTTATGGCTACGGTTGGAAAGTGAATTCAAGCAATGGGCATTACAAAGTTCATCACGGTGGTAATGTTTCAGGATTTAGCTCTCAATTGGTACTTTACCCAACTGACAACCTTGGAATTGTAGTTTTGAC
>JANNVO010000239.1:0-3450 GCA_031414475.1 Rickettsiales bacterium | reverse complement strand
TACCCGCTCCCTTTTTAATAACTTAAACACATGGGAGCAGGTTTCTACCAGCGGGTTCAAGTGAAGAAAGATGGCTTCGCGCGGACTTTGTCTCATAACACACACCGATCATCCGTACATCTCGTTCGGTTCTTTGCGATGAATGCATACACTTTCTCTCCGATACTCGGCACGCCTGGGATATAAAGAATCGGCATGAGAATCCACAGAGGAGGAAGGTGCCAGCTCAAATCTCGGAAGGCGAAAAATCCTTTCGAAAACTCTTTGTCAGCAAGACGTACGTGAATCGCCTCATCGAGTGCCTTTTCATCAATCGTCGGTGCGAATTTCTTTTTGAGCGCTGCCTCACGAAAGTTTACAAACTGCAGCCGATGCAGCCAGTCGAAAGATTTCAGTACAACGACTGACCGTCTACACAGCCCGCACCGTCCGTCGTACAGAACGGCGAGCGGCTCCGTGAACAGCCGATTGAGCCGCTCTCGAATCGCTTTGAAATCCTCGCTCAGTAATAAGCCGGCGTAGGAAGCAAAAACGGTGAGGGAGAACGTTCCGACATCCATCAGAATGAAAATCATGCCGTGGACCAGTACTCCACACAGCAGCAGTGCTCTTTTCAGAGCGTTCGTTGTGGACCGTGGAAGAAGCTCTGCCCATACAAACAGGGGAACAATTAGTAGCAGTATCCATGCAGACTGCGAGAGCAGCACGAACCACCCGACGAAGGGGCTGGTGGGAGCAAGTACGTCAGCTATCCATGTGGGCAATCTCGAAAAGCTCCCATGGTGCAACGTGATAGCGACAGCGGAGCCCTCCACGCGCCAGGTGTTCCCTAAAAATTTTTCCACAGAAGAAGCGATGTACATAATGATTATTTGCCAGAGGAGCAGTCGGTAGGGCCAGATGGGCATCTGACGCTCTTCGGGTGGCTGATCTTTACCCGTTCGCTTTACTAGTTCCATTCTCTTCTTCAGGTTCGTGAGGGTCATCGCTCTATGACACGGGGATAGGACGAGAAGAAAGCCGATCAACCGCATCAGGGTGTCGCCGCCATCCAATGTGATCAGCCCATACTCATGGAATGAAAAGAGAAGCAGAACGGCAATCGGCAAAAAAACTTTGGTGCGCAGCCCAATTGCGGTCATCAGAAAGGCGAAGAGCAGGAGTAGGTAGAGCATCCACACCACACTCGGGCTTACGTAATCCAGCAGCGAAAATCTCCATGCATTTCTTGTGACCGCATCGATCATATCGTGCGGCAGAAGACCGCGGTCGGTATAAAACTTTGTCACGTTCGTCCACTGCAACGCAAATGTCACAAATCCGATGCTGCCGAAAAAGACGCGCATAAGCCCGAATCCAGCCGCAGAGATGGGCTGAAACCAGAAGCCTGAGGAGTGTTTGATGGTACTCATTGAATACGTGGACAGGAAACGGTGCCGAGAACGGTAGACGCAGGAGGGACATTTGTTTTAGAAACGCGTGTCAGGTCTGCAAGCCGTGCTGGAAGTACGATGGTACTCGCCACTAGTCGCAGCCGTGTGCCCGCACTCCTCTCAATCGTTTTGCAGTATGTACGAAGATATGGCTCCGCGAGCGGCTGCCACGCTTTGTCTTCGAGTCGCCCCAAAACTTTTAGTTCTTTGGCTCGGTGCCACCACGGCAGTGCATCGAAAGAGAGGACAAGCGCCGTTTCCCACCGGTCCCCTGCATCGCGTTCGATTTTGTAGGTACTGACACGTCTCATTGGGTTCGGGGAAAATATGTCCCACTTCTGCCACTGACTCGTGAAGAGGACGTACCCTCTTGTAGAACCGTATATCACATCCACGATCATGAACATTCCAGAAGGCATCAAATAACTTCCCACTGCTGCCATGTGCAGTACGCAAAAAATAGGAATGAGCCTGTGCGTGACTGAACGATGCACGGCGAGAAGTATCAAGTATCGAGAATCAAGTATCAAGTGGAGTGCTTGATTCTTACTACATGATACTTGCTACTTTTTTGGTTTCAGCAGCACGATCTCTCTACCCACAAACTGATCCGCTCTGCGGTAGAGGAGTGAGAAGCGGCCCTCGAGCATCGGTTCGGTCAGTGGCGGGAGAACGGGTGTGAAACCTGCAGCCTCAATCGCGCTCCAGGTTTTTGCGAGCGGTACGAATTTTTTCTCCGCGTACCAAACAGGAAGCGTCATGACCACGGGAACGCCCGGCAAAGTTTCCGCCACATTCTTGATGAATTCTCCCATCACTGCGTCCACAATTTTCTGGTGCGAAGCGACTTCCGAAAGTTTCGGGCGATACCTAAGTGCGGGTCCAAGTGTCCCTTCGGTCACGATCATCGTTGGTTTTGTCGCAAGTGCGAACGGCTTTTTCGCATCATGTTTCGTGACAGACACCGTCAGTTTTTTCTTATCGATGCCGAATGTTTTGTACGCCCAGTCGATATTTTTCTTGGTTCCCGTCACTGCCTTCTCCGCCACGTCCGAAGCCACGACATTCCATCCACGCAGCATCGCCTCCATCGGAATAACGCCGGTGCCAGAGAACGGGTCGAAGACAGAGAAGCTTTGAGCGATGAGCTTTGAGTCTTCAGCATCTTTCTTTGATTTGCCCTTCGATTGAGTGACCAGGAATTCTCCAAAGTTCAAAAGTATCTGTGCCAGTTTTGGCGGCAGCAAGCCAACGGTAGTGTCTCGTACCGGTTTCTTGATATCGCGCAGCGTGTACGCCTTCACGTCCTGCGAAGCGACGGTTCTTGCCACGGTGCAGCCGTTCGCGTCCTGCAGAATGACGAGTTCGCAGCCTTTCACTGGGTCGAGTAAACCTTCATCAAACATCTGTACTGCGGCTGCCGGTTCACGCGCACTCCCGACGTAGCGGCTGGAAATACCACGAGCCTTCAGTGCTTCCTTGCACGATCGGTATAAATCCTGAGCTTTTTTTGGCGGCACACCCGAGAAGCGAAGTGCAAAACTTACTTTTCCCTTTGCGGCTTTCAGTTCCTCTGCCATCAGTTTCGGCACATCGCTTAGTTCCATGTCGTCTTCCGTCACTGCTCTAGCAAGAAGGATGGTGCCGCCCAAACGATTCAAAAACTTCTGATCGATAGCTGCGTCGCTTTCAAATTTTAAAAATCCGCTGCGCACGCCCTTCGAACGAATGTCGGGGAGAGCGGCGGTAAGTTCCGAGATGGATAAGGTCGGGTTCGTTCCGAGCTGTGCGAGGAAGGTGGGCATCGGGAAAGAGCATAGCGACAAAGCATCATTTCGGTAAATGCTTATGCCTTCTGCTCCGGCACGCGGTTATTGTCGATCACGGATAACTTTCGTGTGGCGAGGTCGAACTTTGCGATGTGCCATGGTTTTCCGGCTGCAAGGCGAAGGGCAGTTTCCAGCGTCTGCCTTCCTGATAGTTGCTGAGCTGCCTCAAGGTGTTCGCCAATATTTTC
>JANNVO010000238.1:0-39405 GCA_031414475.1 Rickettsiales bacterium | reverse complement strand
CTGAAATTGGTCGTACGATGCAAAAGTTACTGGGTTGATATCTAGTTTTGTCTGCTAAGCGCTATTAAACGAGGTCAAGAAAAAAGTCCGTCATCCTGAATCCTGAACGCAGATATCAGGATCTTCTTCTCCTCGCAGCTTTAGATCCTAAATCAAGTCCAAGATGACTATCCCTCCCCTGCTCAATTGGGTTGCTCACTATGACGTTTTTTGTAGCCAATTATATGTAGTTAACCTGAACTATGGATAAGGAATAGAGTCGTATGGTTTTATACTGGGACTTGCTGTACGCACGGTCATCCTGAATTTACTTCAGGATCTCGAGATAGGAGAAGATACTGGGCTGAAGAGACATGCGAAGCCCACTGAGTTCAGCATGACGGTAGATAAGAAGATACCGGATCAAGCCCGGTATGACTATATTTCTTGCCGGGCCTAACTAAATCTAATATTTATCTTATCCATAGTTGGGTTAGTTACTACATAAATTGTGGTGTATTTTCTAGCCAATATTTAAATAATATTAATTAAAGAAATAAACATATGCCTATTTTCAATAGCTATCGAGAATCGATCATTATTAAAGATCACGTTAAAGCAAAGCATATTATTGCTGGCGATTACTCTTATTATTCTGGATACTACCACGATAAAACATTTGAAGATTGTGTGATGTACCTTGATGAAGCGGATAATAATAAAGAATCTCATGAAATCGATCGACTTATTATTGGTAAATTTTGTTCAATTGCAACGGGTGTAAAGTTTATGATGGGTGGAACCCAAGGTCATAACTATGAATGGATTGCCACTTATTCGCTTGATTTTCTTGATGATGATTTTGATAACTATAATTTAGTGGCGCCTAAAGCACAAAAATCTAAAGGTGACACCTTGCTTGGCAATGATGTTTGGGTTGGCGCAGAAAGCATGATTATGCCAGGAATTCAGATTGCAGATGGGGCAGTTATAGGTGCACGAAGCCTTGTCACTAAAAATGTGGGTGCCTACGAAATATGGGGTGGAAATCCAGCGCGTTTAATCAAAAAACGATTTACTGATAGTGATATTCAGAAACTCTTGAAGATTAAATGGTGGGATTGGAATTTAGATAAGTTAAAGAAAAATTTAGCGTTTATACGCTCTTCTGATATTGATCTCTTATGGTCAAAATATCAGGAAGGTAAGTTATGAGTACTATACTTTAATAACACTCTCTGGCTCCTAATCTAAAAATCCCTGAATAGCAAGCTGGGGCGTCATACGCAAATAATGAATATGACCCCCCATAAGTTAAGTAAAATTTTATATATCCTGTTAGAGGCCAGTCTCACCCATAACAACAGTCTCATTAACAAGTTGTTCAAGCAAAGCGTCAAAAGCTGTAGAATGAATACCATGTTCATTAATTAATGTTTCAACAGTTTGATACGTAACAGGATCTATCTTGTTGGTAGAACCTATCATAATATTTTTCATCAATGCATCGACGAGATTCTTGTTTTCCTGCGTAGGATCTATCTCTCCCTCGACTAAAACTCCAAAATTACTATTACCACTATTATTGGTAGTAGTCTCGACTGAGATATCACTGATTTTAGGCTGAATATATTGATTAAAAATTTGTCCTACATTGACCGCTTCTTGTTTAGCATAGGGAAATTCATTCATATCTAATCCGGATGCTGAGTATGGTGCAATAGTTTTTAATATATTTTGATTAATCTCAGGTGACTGCTTGCTGGCAATATTAACAAACATTGCTCTACCATATACATTTAGGTTTGTATAAAGATCCTCAGAAAATCTATTCTCGACCAATGCATCAATAGCTTGCAATGCATCATGAAACTGGTTAAATCTGTCAGTTCTATCTTTGTTAACGAACCCACTGCCCCATTGCCACTCGATCTCCACTGTTTCGTCTAAAGGCTTCATTACTCCAGGTGCGCCTATATCATACTTCCTATTTTCACATTTAATCCCATATTTTTGAGCTAAGCTGTGAACCGCCTGTCCTTTGGTAATTGTTGCTGTTTCTAAGTTCTTTCCATCTGCCTCAGCTAGTTTTAACAAAGATGAAAAACCATCCAAAAAATTTTTTGCCATAATATTTCCTCATAATTTAAGTTTAATTTTCTTACAACCACTGATTATAGAATTTTTTTATTTCATATGTCAATGGAGTCCTTTTAAAATTATTTAGTAATCATTATTGGATTGTAGTTCTCATGAATTTACAATCTTTATATATTGGTTTAAAGTTAAAGTGCTATTAGTTAGGTCTTAAATAAACGCGAATTTATATAACTCATAGTTTATATTTTGATATATAATTTTAACGCAGATAATGTTTAAAATTTAGGTTTTAGAGCTATTAGGTAGGTTAATAATTTTTTCCCTAATTCCGAAATAAAAATGGTGCCGCTAAAAAGAATTGAACTTTCGACCTCATCATTACCAATGATGCGCTCTACCACTGAGCTATAGCGGCAAAAAGATTGGTGTTTCTAACGAAGATATGTTACAAATTAACCAAAATTATGCAGAGTGATTTAAAACCGGCATTTTAAGCGCAAATTTTTGCCACATTATTAGCAGATCGTCAAGGAAAATTAGTTTAAATATCAAAGAAAAAAGAATAGATGACTGAAAAAGTAAAGAAAGAGGAAGATAAGTTATCAATTGCTTTGCGTAAAAATTTACAGCGTCGCAAGGTAGTAAAAGGTGCCAAAAAAAAATCAGAGATCGGGAATGAGTGAACTATTTATAGGCTATATGAGTGGTACTTCATGCGATGGGGTTGATGCTTCCTTGGTTCGTACTGATGGACAAACTAAATTCGCTGTAATTGCTAATGCTCATTTGCCGTACCCTTCAGAATTCAAATTTGACCTCAAGCAACTTTGTAGTCAGCTGGCTCCATCTCTTGAGATCGAAAAAAAACTTACAGAATTTCATATTGAGATTACTGCGCAGTTACTGAAGCAAACAAAATATTCCAGTAGTGATATAAAAGCACTTGGTTTTCATGGGCAAACTATTTTTCATAAACCAGAAAGCCAACTTACCTGGCAAATAGGAAACCCCCACTTACTTGCTCAAGGCACAGGGATAGATGTGGTACATGATTTTAGAAGAAGAGATATTAGCCTTGGTGGCCAAGGAGCGCCGTTAGTACCGGTTTTTCATAAGTTATTAATGCAAAATCAAAAACTACCAGTTGCAGTCATTAACATAGGAGGTGTAGCGAATATTACTTATGTGGGTGAGGAGAGTCGTGTACCATTCTCTAGTTTAAATCAGACAAATGGATTTCAGAGCGAGACTGCGCAGCGTATGCTTATACGTGAGCACAGACGAGACTCGCAAAATTCGATTGGATCATCTAAACTAGAGAATGGTATAATAGCGTTTGATACTGGTCCTGGTAATGCCCTCATTGATGATGCTATGAACAAATATTTTAACAAGAATTATGATAAAAATGGGGAGATAGCGTCTCGGGGCAAAATAGATGAATCAGTTGTTAATGAATTCCTAGTCGATGGATATTTCACGCAACCTTATCCGAAATCTTTGGACAGAAATTCATTTAGATATGTAATGGATATTCTTGCTAGTCATGACCTAGAAGATATAATAGCAACGCTTACCTATATTACTTGCGCCAGTATTGTTCGTGCTATTGAGATATTACCAAGTATTCCTGTTAGTATTTTTTTATGTGGTGGAGGAAGTAAAAATAAACAGATAGTTAAATGGCTAGAATTAGTTTTATTAACAAAGGGATTTAAATGTAGGGTAGAAAATATTTCTACTATTGATAATCTTGACCCAGATTATGTCGAATCCCAGGCGTTTGCTTATCTTACAGCTAGGTTTTTTAAAGATTTACCTAGTGCTTTTCCGACAACAACTGCTGCTATTCGTGAAAATATTTGTGGGTGTTTAGTAAGAAGGTGATGGCTTTAAACCTTATACCCATTGGTATTTATGTCACGCAGTTTGTCATACGTCTTCAACAAAACATTAATTGATGGTTTAAAAACAGAAATAACTAGTATATAATCAGGGCTATGTTATTCCTGCCCCAATAATGGATTAGGGTAATAGCTTTTTCAAACTGAATAAACTTTTTTTAAGGAGAACCTAAATATGATTAAAAACATTGCAGTCGCATTCCTTGCTGTTGTTTTATTGTCTGGTTGTAGTGCTTCAAGAGGCAAATACGGTGATAATAACAAGCATATAGCTGAATTCGAGAAAACAATTGGTGACAGAGTATTTTTCAAACTAGATAGTTCTGATCTTACTTCTGAGTCACAAAGCACATTAACGCGTCAAGCAGAATGGCTTAAAGATCATAAACTTTTCAATATGACTGTTGAAGGTCACTGTGATGAAAGAGGAACAAGAGAGTACAACATTGCTCTTGGTGAAAGAAGAGCTAACGCTGTTAAAATGTTCTTGATTGAGCATGGTGTAAGCGCAGAGCGTGTTGAAACCATTTCTTATGGTAAAGAAAGACCAGCAGTTATCGGTGATGACGAAGCGGCTTGGAGTCAGAATCGTAGAGGTGTAACGGCTATCAGATAAGTTTATAATTTATCTATAAGTCTTACAGAAAACCGGTGTAGCTTAGAGTTGCACCGGTTTTTTTAATTTTTTAAATTTAGAATCATTACTGATAATCTGTTGGTTTTCTAAAAATATGGACCTAGAAAAGTTGGTTTATGTAAGGGGCAAAATATAAGCCAATTATTAAGACATCAATTACCAGAATCAGCTATTTTCAGAGCCTAACGAATCTAAAGACCCTAAGGGCCATTCTAATTGAGTGAATTGACCATATTCCATAAGTTGAAGCTAGCTGTTTTAAACATTCATATTGTAAACTAGGATTGTTTCAGTTTGACCACTTGACGTGTTAACAGGGTTGTTAGTAAAAGACAATTGTTGTCTAAAATGATATCAAAGGTGCAATTTATCTTAATTTCACTGTCTTCCTGTGTTAGAAAGGATCTGATACCATTTGTTAATTTCAGAATAGCAAGTGGAATGATAAATTTATATAAACGCCGGGCTCTATTGTACAATATGTTCAGAAACTTTTTCCTTCTAGTACTAAGTTTGTTTTTGCTAATTGCTTGTAATGAAGCTAAGGAGACAGAAACTCCTGCCCAAGATCAGATAGAAAGTTACAGTAAAAAACTTGAAGACTGTAAGGATAATGCTGCAAAAAAATCTGAAGAGGAAAAACAAAAAACTGAAAAAGTCGAAGTTGAAAAGCCAAAACATGTAAGGGGGTATGACATTGAGCCTGATGATATGGTTTTAGGAAATCGTAATTCGAAAATCGTTGTTGTTGAATATTTTTCGCCTACATGCCCTCACTGTGTGACATATCACAAAAGAATACTTCCAGAACTTAAAGCAAAATATATTGATACTGGTAAAGTAGCTTATGTTATAAGAGAATTTATAGGTAATAAGCAGGATCTAGATGCAACAGTTCTTGCACGTTGTGAAGGCACTTTAGAAAGCTACCTTAATTTTATAAAGGTTATTTTAGAACAACAGGATAATTGGGCATTTGGCAAAAACTATCGTGAAGTTCTAACAAATATCGGCACTCTTGGGGGAATAGGCCCTGAAAAATACGCAAAATGTTTAAACGATGAAGCAAAGATTGAAATATTAATAGAAAATACTAGACTTATAGCAAGGGAACCAAAATTTGTAGGAACTCCGAGTTTTTTTATAAACGGTAAGCAATTTACAAAGCCTTATACGTTTGAAGAACTATCTCAAGCAATAGAAAATGTAGTGATTTCTAATGAGTAATAAAAAATATGAAGAAATTGAAAGAGAAATAGACAAGCTCAAGGCAGAAAAAAATAGAAACGCAGTCTTAAGTAGTGGAAGTGCTGCATTCAATATTGCAGTAGAATTGGTGGCAGGAGTTATAGTTGGCGTAATAATTGGTTTGCTTTTTGACAATTTGTTTGATTCCAAACCAGCCTTCCTTATAATCTGTTTAATACTCGCGACAGTTGCTACTTTTAGGTCAATTTGGAATAAATACATTAAAAATAATGGCGCATAGTCCACTAGATCAGTTTAAAGTTAAAGAAATAGTCAATCTGCAGATTTTTGGCTATGACACTAGCATTACTAACTCTTCTCTTTTTATGCTACTTGTTGGCATATTTATAGTGCTTTACTTTATGCTAGCATTTCGGGGCAAGGGGCTCGTTCCGTCTAGATTTCAGCTTAGTGGTGAACTAGTCTATGGAATGATTACTGGTATGTTAGATCAGAATGTTGGCGCCAAGGGCAAGAAGTTCGTTCCACTGATTTTTACTTTATTCATGTTTATACTTACTTGTAATCTATTCGGGATGATTCCTTATGGCTTTACTGTTACTAGCCATATCTCCATTACCTTTGCTCTAGCGATAATGATGTTTTCTCTAGTTACGTTGCTTGGAATATTCTTGCACGGATTTCATTTTTTCTCTCTATTTTTACCAGCTGGGACTCCATGGTGGCTTTCTCCGCTTATGGTTATAATAGAATTATTTGCATATTTGGCCAGGCCAGTGAGCTTATCACTTCGATTGGCAGCTAATATGGTGGCAGGTCATGTGTTGCTTAAGGTTATGGCGGGATTTGTAGTGTCAATGGCCGTTTATTTTAAAATTCTACCTATACCTTTTATAGTGGTTTTAATAGGTTTTGAGTTATTCGTTGCGGTGTTGCAGGCTTATATTTTTACAATATTATCCTGTGTCTACCTCAATGATGCGTTAAACCTGCATTAGTCAATTTTTGCAGGTGGTTTGGGTTCAAGTAGTTTGCTGGGGATTTTGGAAAGCTTATAACGCTAATTCTAGATAAGAGATATGTGCAATTTTAGGCAGTTTTTTACAGCAAAAAAGTGACAAAATGGCGCGTATTTCGTTATCCAGAATTAGCGTTGTAGCTACTTGATTTAGTTTAATCATAATTTTAGGAGAAGAAAATGGATGCAATGGCTTTAAAATATATTGGTGCAGGTCTTATGGCTTTTGGTATGCTGGGAGCAGCCCTAGGTGTAGGAAATATCTTTGGTTCTTTGCTTAATTCAATTGCGCGTAATCCATCTGCGGCTGATCAATTGCAGAGAATGGCTCTTATTGGTGCAGGCCTTGCTGAAGCGATGGGTCTATTCTCGTTTGTTATTGCGATGCTTTTGATCTTTACTTGATATCAAGTTCCGAATTGAATGATGCGAATGAATTTTTTGACTCTCGCTTGTGTTCACATAAGTATATGCTGCGCAACATTGCTCTGAAATTCATTCGCCTGATTTATCAGAATTTGATATAATCACAACAATTGGTAAAGAAAATGCCCTTTTCTTGAACTTAAGTTTCAGGAAGGTCATGTAACAAAAATACATATTAAAAGGACAAGATTATGCCACAGTTTGATGTATCTTCTTTTAGCTCTCAGTTATTTTGGCTGGTTATTGTTTTTGGGTTTCTTTATTTCCTTATAAGTAAGTTCATAGCCCCAAAGGCTGAGTCTATTCTGACGAAAAGGAATAGTTTTTTGGAAGAAAATATTAATTATGCAGAGGAGTATAGTAAAAAAGCTAAATCTATAGAAGACTTGCGTGAAGATAAACTTGATAAGGTTAATTCGCATGTTGAGGAGCTTAATAAACAAGCACTTGAACTAATGGACTCGCGTTTTTTACATCAAACGAAGGAACTCTCTATGGTTCTTGATAAGAAAAAAGAGAAAGCTCTTGCGGAAATAAAAGATTATGTAGATACATTTCATGTAGATGAACCAGCATCGAGTATCAAATTAGCTGCTTTTATAATTCAGAAAGTTACAAATAAGGATGCTGATATGGAGCTACTTAAAAAGATTCATGGGAAAACAAAATGATGCATTTTTTCGACGAAAGCTTTGTAGTTGCAGTTTGTTTCGTAATATTCGTATATTTAGCTTATAGACCTGTTAAAAAAGCGATAATAGCATCTCTTGATGCCAGAATAGAAGAAATAAAACAAAAACTTGCCCAGGCTGAGAAACTTAAAGCAGATGCAAAGAGCTTGCTTGATGAAGTAGAGAAAGAACTTGGCGATTTTGAAGTAAGAAAAAAAGATATACTAGAGAGTGCGCAAAATAGTATTGAGCGCCTTGTAGAAATAAGGAACAAAGAGATAAGTTTGCTATTAGCGCGTAAAAAAGACTCTGCTATAAAAGCCATAGATAATGAAAGAGAAAAAGCTAGTGATATGCTCAGATCAGAGTTTACCGAAACAGTCTTAAAATTAGTCAAGACTTACCTCACTCAAACTAAAAACAATGATGTTTCTGACCAGGAAATAATTGAACGTTTTTTAAAAAAATAGCCAGTTTATTAGTAATTTAACTTCCAACTTGTCAAGTTTTTCCTATATCCATTACCTCTTGTAATAATCCTG
The DNA here is from genome assembly GCA_031414475.1 of Rickettsiales bacterium. Classification (GTDB taxonomy): domain Bacteria; phylum Pseudomonadota; class Alphaproteobacteria; order Rickettsiales; family Rickettsiaceae; genus Megaera_A. The sequence goes on along the minus strand of JANNVO010000238.1, from coordinate 30,919 downwards.
GGGTTACTGTAAACAAACATCCTAACTTTCAACGTTATTTAACCATATATCTGTCATAGCAAATGACTTTTAGAGAGTTTTGGGAATCCTAGAATAACAAAGGCCATGCGCTCTTTGTGATTCAGCATCTAATTTCGCTGTCCTAGATCCTAGGCCAATAGGCAGGGCTTCGCTAAATCAAGCTCAGGGGATGACTTTTGTCAACTCTAGATCTATACCTCCTGAAGTTTTGATACCACAATATTTATATTTCCATATAGCTTTTGTAATCAACTTTTGATTACAAGTTTGACATATAATTATAAGTTAATAGGATCCATAGTTTTGAAACTAGTTACTAATGAACTTATAACATATGCATGCGGTGATTTTAGCAGGTGGTGCTGGTAGTCGTTTGTGGCCAGTGTCAACTAGGCAGAGACCTAAGCCCTTTATAAAGGTAAACAACAACGAGAGTTTTATCCAAAAGGCTTTCCTAAGGGCTACTGAAATTAAGTCAGTGCATAATATAATTACAGTTACTACTTCAGATTGCTTACCAGAAGTAAAAAACCAATATAGTGAAATTCCTAATGTTATTGATAATAGCTTTAGAAAAGAACTAATAGTTGAGCCTTGTGGCATGGATACAGCGGCAGCTATTGCTGCAGCTGCAGTTCATATTTTCAGTGATTATGGACCAGATGAGATGATTTTGATATTACCATCTGATCATATTATTTTGGATTCGGCTGCGTTTTCAACGGCCGTACTACAGGCACAGAACTTGGCAAAGAATGGAAAAATAGTAACTTTTGGTATCAAACCTTCCTACCCTGAGATTGGTTATGGTTATATTGAATATAGTAATAATGAAGTGATACGATTTATTGAAAAACCGTCATTTGGTCTTGCCTTAGAGTATCTAAAATCAGAAAAGTTTCTTTGGAATTCTGGTATTTTGTGCTTTACTGCAAAAACAATCATAAAAGAGCTAGAAACCCATTGTGTTGATATGCTATCAAGGGTTATTAAGGCTATTCATATATCAACATCATCAAATAATGCAGATTATTATAGAGAATTACTTTTAAGTTCGCTTATTTGGGAGACACTTCCAGAAGTTTCAATCGATTATGCGCTCCTGGAAAAATCTAGTCAAATTGCAGTAGTGGCTTGTGATATTGGATGGAGTGATGTTGGTAACTGGGAATCTATGAGTATGCTCAAGCCAAAGGATAAGAATGGCAATAGAGTAAAGGGTAATGTCAAACTATATGATAGTGTTGATTGCTATGTTGAGAGTGGTAGTAACAAAACAATTGCTGTAGTTGGTGTCAAAAATCTGGCAATAATTGAATCAGAAAATGGCTTTTTAGTAATAGATAAGAAGAAAGCATCCAGTGCTAAAGAGATATTTGCTGATTTGCAGGAGAAATCCAGATTACTGGAATTGACATAAAAATTACCTTTTTTCTCCAAGACTAAAGCTGCTATAGTAACTTCAACAAAATATTAGGGACTTTAATTATAATATGAATAAATTACTTTGTTTCAAAGCTTATGATATAAGAGGAAAAGTTCCAGACGAATTGGATGAGGAGCTAGCTTATAAGATTGGTTTGGCATACTCTGCTATTATTAATCCTGGAACAGTAGTTGTTGGCTATGATGTGAGGCTCGAGAGCTTATTGCTTACCAAGGCTCTAATAAGTGGATTAATTGACTCTGGGTCGAGTGTAATTAATATTGGTCTGTGTGGCACCGAGGAGGTATATTTCCACACCTTCAGTAATGAAAATATTGGTGTTGGAGGTGGAATCATGGTTACTGCATCTCATAATCCTAAGGGTTATAATGGGATGAAGATGGTAAGTCGTGGTAGTAGACCAATTTCGCTATCCGATGGTTTAAAAGAAATTCATGACTATATTCTTAATTCAACTAATTCATCTTTTAGTGGATCAAAGGGATCAGGGTTATTAAAGGAAGATAAAACTTCGTATATTGCTCATCTTATGGAATATGTTGATATAAAAAAACTTAAACCCTTAAAAATTGTAGTTAATCCAGGTAATGGGCCGGCTGGAATTATTATTAAACTGCTAGAGAAATTTTTGCCATTTGAATTTGTTTACATTAATGAACAGCCAGATGGTAAATTTCCAAATGGCGTGCCAAATCCAATGATCCCAGAAAACCGCATGGCTACTTCAGAGGCGGTAATAGATAATAAAGCTGATTTTGGAATTGCTTGGGATGGAGATTTTGATCGGTGTTTTTTATTTGATGAGAACGGTGAGTTTATTGAAGGTTATTATATTGTGGGGTTGTTGGCAGAAAATTTCCTTAAGAAATATCCTAATCAGAAAATAATACATGACCCTAGGCTGACATGGAATACTATCGATATAGTAAAAGAATATGGTGGGGTGCCGCTGCAATGCAAATCCGGGCATAGTTTTATTAAGGAGAAAATGCGCCAAGAGAATGCAATTTATGGGGGCGAGATGAGTGCTCATCATTATTTCAGACAATTTGCCTATTGTGACAGCGGGATGTTACCATGGTTACTTATTTCTGAGCTTATAAGTAAAACTGGTGATAATCTTTCTTTTCTAGTAGGAAATAGGATTAGTAAATTTCCTTGTAGCGGTGAAATAAACTATACAGTTGAAAACACAGCAGAAACTATTAAAAGGGTGGAAGACCACTTTGCAGCTAAAAATCCTCGTATCGACCGGATGGATGGTATTAGCTTAGAATTTACTGATTGGCGATTTAATTTGAGAGAATCAAACACCGAGCCGTTAATTAGGTTAAATTTAGAAGTTAAAGGCAAAGAGGAGTCAATCTCAGAACGTATTGCTGAGATTGAAGCAGTAATCAATGGTCTAACAACAGATCGTTAGAGAAATATTCTAATTATCGTTTTACTCATCAGAATCGGAATCAGAATAACATTCTGAGGATAATTTTAGAAAGTCACCAATTAGATTAGTGCTTTGAACAGACTCACAGCCATATGCATCGCACATAAAGATTTTATCTAATTTCTACGCTACCATCTTCATGCGCACCTGTAATATATACGCTATCTTCGTGTAAATTAATTTCTCTAAAAATTGATCCTGGTTCATTTTCGAATTCTTTTTCCAACTCTTGTCTAGTTGTTAAAGTTTTATCTTTGTCTCCAGATCTATCCTTGTCTTCCTCTCTTTCCCTGCCAGTGTAGGCTTTATCTTTATCCCTTTCCCCACAACATGATGTTCCAAAAAGCCAGTCCCAAAATGATTTTTCCTTGGACATAAAACCCCCTTATACTAAACCAATTAATATCAAAACGTACCAAATAATACGATAAACCTATATAGTTAAAAAATACTTAATAAATTAATCTCATATCTTCTTTAACGACTAGCAAACTTAAGTTATTAAATTTTTGCAGAAATTGTCATTTCCGTTTTATGTTAAGGATGATAGAATGACGGGATAAGAACAAGCGATAACATAAATATGATAAAGGCACCTATAGTTTGGGTTCTAGTGGATAATAGAATAGGTAATGCTAACCAGGCAATTGAGCTTGCCCAAGAGATTGGCAAGCAATACGAAATAAAAAATATTGAATATAATAGTTTTGGGTTTTTGCCAAGTTATTTCCTTAGTATGTTTCCTATTCATATTAAAAAGTCAGTGCTCTCAAGTTTGAAGAAAGATCCCCTACCTGATGTGGTTATTTCTGCGGGTAGGAGAACAGCGGCACTTGCGTTATATTTAAAAAAGCTATCTAATGATAGGATAAAAATTATCCAAATAATGCGTCCCAATATTAAGCCAAATGAATTCGATTTAATTATTCTTCCTCAGCATGACAGCTTTAACTATACATTACCGAACATAGTGAGGGTAATTGGTGCACTTACAAATGTGCAAGATAAAATCCAAAAATCACAAAGTGATTTTGATACTAAATATCCTGAGATTAAGAATTATATTGCAGTGATCATAGGTGGTTCAACAAAAGGTTATAAACTTACTTTGGATAATGCTGAGCTTCTTTCTAAGGCGTTGACAAATATTTCACAGGATCATTCCTTACAGTTGTTTATTACCTTTAGCAGAAGAACTCCACCATTGGTGAAGAGTCACTTTACAAAGAATTTTGTTTGGCCAAATGTTATTTATGACCCGCTTAGCGGAGAGTCAAATCCATATCCTGCGATTCTTGGTAGAGCAGAATATATCATATCAACAACCGATTCTATTTCGATGTGTAGTGAAGCAGTAAGTACCGGAAAGCCAGTTTATGTGTTTTGTCCACCAAGTTTTAAATTGAGGAAACACAATTATTTTATCCAACAATTAGTAGATCTCGGCTTAGCAAGGAGATTAGATCTGTCTGTAAATAATTTAGAAAAATATGATTATGAACCTCTTGCTGAAATTTCAAAAGTTGCTGAAATAATAAACAAGAAAATACTTTAAAAGCCAGTTTGGGATAAAAATATATTTTTTACAGCAGAAAAGGGACAAAATGGCATATATTTCATTAATCTAAATTGATATTTTAGATAATTAGTTTTAGTTCTACTTGTATTTTTTCTTGGTTTATGTATCATAATACTAGGGTTTTCTATGTAACTCTTAATACTTACTGCCAGAGACTATAGGTTTTATTCAATATACTTAATGAATAAAAGCTCCTTATTTCCTGCAGGAGTTAAAGATAAGCGGACAACAACTCTTGATTAATGCTGCTAAAATTAGCAGAGATAACTAAAAACTTAAGGAGTCAAAATGGCAAACGGAAAAGTAAAGTGGTTCAACCCAGATAAAGGCTACGGTTTTATTCAACCAGATGATGGTAATAAGGATGTATTCGTGCACATAAGCGCTCTAGAGCGTGCTGGCATATCTACACTTAATGATGGTCAGAAAGTAAGTTACGAACTGGAAGATCAAAAAGGTAAAACTTCTGCTGTTAAAATAGAGCTTATTAACTAAAGTTCTTAAGATACAAGTAAAAGTCACTTATACGAAAAGCCCCTGAGTTATCGGGGGCTTTTTTTACGGGTGTGTCACAAATTTTCACAGATAAATTAGTCAATATAATAAAGCGCATTGAATTAGGTAACAAAAACGTCATGGCGAGCAACCAATTGGGAGTGTCGGCATAGGAAAACGAATCATCCTTGTAAAAAAGGTCATCCTGAACTTGTTGTGCTTCGTATGTTTCGACCCAGGATCTCGGGCAACGGAAGAAGATCCCGGATCAAGCCCGGGATGACTTTGCCATGTTGCACAAGTTCTTCTTGTTACGACGGGATTTAATCACCTAATTCAATGCGCTTTACTATAGTTTATCATAGCGAAAATCATAAAAGGCGAGTGGGCTATTGTGAGTTATAGAAAGTCATCCTGAATTAAATTCGGGATGACTTCTAGTCTATATAAACTAACTGCCAATTAGTTCAGCCTCATCTTCTCCTAAAATAGGGACTTCTAAATTAACTTGCATAGGATCAACAGTAGGAAGTGTCACAGCAAGCTTATCTTGCACTAACAAAGGTACGTCTGATTTAACTTGCACGGGGTCAATAACTTCAGGAATTGTTAAAACAATAAGTTCTTGTTGGCAAATATCTATTATATGATGATTTGTAATATAATCTGGATGATCTGCCAAAATTCGTTTAATGATATCGGTATAACTCTTTGCGAATATTTCTACAGGAGCATAGTTTTTAGAGCCAGATTCTGTAATTGCATCAAGTATCTTCTTAAATATTAATATTCTAGATATATTTAGAGCGTCGCTTAAAGTACTTAAATTTGAGCCAAGAGTGCTAGTATATATTGCTCCATTACCTGTTAAGTACGCTTCACTAGCGTATGCTAGTAATTGGTTTTGAGTTGATAAATCCCACTTGCCGGCTTTTATAAGGCTAGATACAGGTTCAAGTACACTAGTGCTTAGTCTATGGTCAATTATTGGCATCATAACAGTTTCAAGATATGCATTATAGGAACCATTGACTACTGCTTCTTTTCCTAGAAGTTCTCTGGCATAGTTACTTGCTTTAAGTAGTGTCGCTTTAAGAATATGCCCATCAACAAAATATTCTGGGTGTTTATCCAATATGGTTGGGACTAACTTTGGATATTGTTGTACAAAAGCAACTCCACAGAGTGGGTTCTTAATTGGATTATTCATAATACCAAGATTAATTGCTTCAAAGCATAGCATTAAAGCAATATCGACATTCTCTGGAGTATTAAGGGCGTGACCTAATGTTTTACTTAAGAACTTCCCATCTAAGTATCCAGAAACGCCATATTCAATTGAGGCAATTTTATTAATCCATTTGCCTTGGGTTGCTGCTGCATACACATAATTTAGGACAGATTCTTGGATTTTCTGTTTTATAGTTAATGTAAGATCATCACTTACTCCATGTTTTCTAATTATTTCAAAAATATCTGATGATTTTATGGGTGATGATTCTTGTTCTTTTGATTTCTTAACATGTTTAACAACAATATCTTCAAGAGAGGCTGATTGCTCTAGTAATAGGTTAGTTTTTTGAATATCACCAAAAGCTTTATATATACTAGCAAGAAATTTAAGGGCTGCTGCTGCGTATGCTTTATTTCCAAGTTGAAATGCCATGTTATATGCTATATCAGCATTTTGCATTGCTTCAATTTTTATCGTTCTTTCATCAATTATATGGCCTACTTGTGCTGCGGTAATATAGGCTTCTAAAATGGAAGGATGACCAGTTTCTAGGTTACCTTTTCTGAACTCAACTGAATATTTGGCAAGTTGGAAGGCTTCTAGAGGATCTGGATGTGTAGTAATCAGAGTCTTTGTAGCACCTTCGATCAATGCGGTGATATCATGATTTTGTATCGCATTCGTGCTTTCAAGGAGCTTTAGAGCTTCAGCAGCATTCTCAAGTTTAATTTGAGTTCTTTCTTCAGTTAAATTTATTTCCATTATGGCTTTTGCTTTAGCAAGTAATATTTCGCTTTTTAAAGTATTTAACTCTTCTGGAGAAGAGCTAACATCTATTTTGCGTAAAACTATGTCAAATATCTGGTTTTGAAAAACAGGATCAGGGTATTTTTCAACAAAATTATTTGTGAAGTCTGTTATTTTAGGGAGGCCAATAGAGCTGATCTCAAGTACGATCTTTTCTAATTGCCTTGCGTTAGGTGTTTCAAGACTATCGTTTATTAACTTAATCGCAATTTCTGTTCTTTTTGCCGAAAACTCTTCAGCAGTCATTTCTTTCTTAGCCGAAACTTCTGCTCTTTTTTCTTCTAACTTTTGGGGTATCACTTCTATATTAGTCGTAATTTCTAGTCTTTTTGCTGCAGCTTCTTTTCTTTTTTCCCCCAATTCTTTTGGCGTCATTTTTTTCTTACTCATAAATTACCTTCCCATTTAAGTTTAATAAATTATTTTCAACAACTAAGTATCACCAATCTAAGACTGATCAGTAAACGTTAGCACAGTTTACTTTTTTAACAAATGAGTTTATTCTGTTTGTAAACATTTTATCGTGGTGAGGAGGTATTCCAAGACGTGGCCAAAAATCATCCTGAACTCGACTTGGCGGGAGCCTTACCTACTTCTATTATGCTTATTAGTTGTGAAGGATATCGTGGGAGAAATACTATTAGTGGTAAGTTGAGTTAGCGTATAGTTATAAATATTTTAACAATACATCTTGCATGATTTTTTTGGCGATTGGGGCTGCAGCTCTTCCACCACCACCACCATGGTCAAAATATACTAATATGGAGTATTTTGGATCATCGAAAGGAGCATAACCGGCAAACATTGCATGGTTTCTGCTGCCCCACGCTATGTTATCTCTACTTAAGTCATCGGCAGCATTTTTCTTCGCTTGGACTTGAGCAGTGCCAGTTTTACCAGCCATCTGTATGGATTTGTAGTCTATTCTACTCAAATAACCAGTACCGCCCGAAGTGTTTACAGTGTTGTATAGAGCCGTTTTAATAATATCAAGGTGGTTTTGTTGAATACTTAGCTGAACATAGTTTGAATTGCCAATTGCTACTTGTGGAGAAAATAGTTTCCCATTACTGGCAATGGCTGTAATCAAGCATGCTAGTTGTATTGGAGTAACAAGCAAAAAACCTTGGCCAATTGAAAGATTTAATGTGTCACCTACACCCCACTTAGTGCCATATTTCTCCATTTTCCATTGCTCGGTTGGTACGAAACCGCTTAGTTCTGAAGGTAAATCAATCCCAGTTTGTTTACCAAAACCAAACCTGTTAGCGACCTCAATAATTTTATCGGCACCGATTTGACGAGCTACTGCATATATATAATGGTTACAGGAGTGTTTCAATGCATCAATCATGTTAAGAGCTCCATGGCCACGACTCCTTGAGCATCGAAAGCTGTTGCCGCCTAGAACAGGAGCACCTGTACAAATAATTTTGTTATTATGATCAATGCCTGTCTCAAGTGCGGCTAATGCGGTAATGATTTTAAAAACTGATCCCGGGGGATACAAGCTTTTAGTGGTTTTGTCGATTAAAGGTTTATACTGGTCGTTTATTAAATCATTCCAATATTGATTAGAAAGTTTACTAAACTTATTTGGATCAAAAGATGGGGTTGAAGCGCAAACTATAACGTTCCCATTGGTGCAGTCCATTACTATTGCGCTGCAACCTTGTGGATTCATATATTTTAATGCGTTTTCTTGTAATTCTGCATTGATATTCAAGTATAAATCATTTCCAGATTTGCTTGTACTTTTTCCTAATTCTCTTACGTATTTACCTAGGGCGTTTACTTCTATCCTCTTAAAACCAAACTCGCCTCGCAAATGTTCTTCATAAAATTTTTCAATTCCGCCTTTTCCTACCTTAAAGGTTTCATCTGCTAGTTTTGTAGGTTCATCTTCTCCTGTTCCTGGTCGCCCCAGGTATCCAATTAAGTGAGCGGTGGCGAGTCCAGATTTATAAAATCTTTCAAAACCAGTATCAATGAAAAGTGATTTGAAGTCAGCTTTTCTTTCTTCGATTACAGCAACTTGATTCCAATCTAGACAATCTATAACAATTGCAGCAACGCGTCTCCCTCCTTTAGTCACCCTCTTCTTTACTTCGTCTATTTGATAATCATCAAGCTCTAGTATTTTTACTAAATGATCAATTTCTTCTGAAAATTTGGGGTTACCATTTTTATCAAGTAGCAAGCGAAAACAAGTATTATTTTTTGCGATTATCTTACCATCAGAATCAAAGATTTGTCCTCTTGTTGGAGAAAGTAGAATCATTTTAATTCTATTGTTATCTGAAAGTGTTCGATATTCATCTTTTTTGATGAATTGCATATAGAACATTCTGCCAGCTAATAAAAGAAGGAGCCCTAGCTTACCAGCCCCAATTACAAAAGTTCTTCTGGTCATTATTTGTCTATCTAGGGAGCTTCTATCTAGCATTTTGACCTAATATATTTATTGATTTCTCTATTAGAGTAGAAAGTATTGGGTAGAAAAAAATAGTTGTCAGGAAATAAAAAACTATTGCATATCCTTCAATAGGATAATCACTCTTTATTAATACAACTAGATACCTTATCAAGATAATAAAAGCGCTATATACACAAAATACAGCTAAATTAATGAAATATTTTCGTAGTAAAAACCACCTACTAAAGTAGTTAAGGCACATGTTGCCAAGTATTAAAGCAAGAGGGCTTGTTCCGGGTGGTAGAGCATTTAGTTGGTCTGTGAGTATTCCAATAATAAATAATTGCCAATAGTTTAAAGAATTATAGGTACTTATGTAGTAGATTATTATTATATCAAAGGCTGGTAGTATCTCACCTAATGGTCCAATTTTGTACCATTGTGAAGGTAATATGAAAATTATCCACAAATAACTTAAAGCTAATAAATTGATAATCAGGTTTGAGATAAATTTATACATAAAATGGTATTAGACATTCCTATGTCGATTAACTGCTGCATTCATTATTAAGCCAAATCCAAGTAGCATCGACACCATCATGGTTCTTCCATAAGATATTAAAGGCAACGGCACTCCTACGGCTGGTAATAACCCCATAACCATAGCAATATTTATAAATATATGACAGAAAAATAGTGTAACAATGCCAATAGTCAAAAGTCTAGCGAATTTTGAGCGGCAGTTGATAGCTACTGATAACGAACTAATTATTATCAGAGAATATAAAATTAACAACATTATTCCACCAACAAATCCTAATTCTTCCATTAAAAAGGAAAAGATAAAATCAGTTTCATATTCTGGTAAAAAGCTAAGTGGGCCTTGGGTGCCACTCAGTAAACCCTTGCCAAATAAACCTCCAGAGCCAATAGCGATCTTCGATTGAATTATATTATATCCTTTGCCCAATGGGTCTGCTTCTGGATTGATAAATGTTAGAATTCTATTGCGTTGATAATCATATAGCATGAACCACATAGCAGGCATTGCGGTTAATCCAATTATACTAGACATAATAAAATATATTCTTTTCACGCCAGCTGCGAAGAACATAAAGCATACCACTATAAGAGTGATCATACCGGTACCAAGATCAGGTTGTCTTATTACAAGATAAATTGGAATAATCGAAGCTACTAATGGTAGAATTAATACAAAATCGCTTACTTTATAACTACTGTGCTCATGGAAAAATTTTGCTAACATCATTACTACGGAAATCTTTACCAGTTCTGATGGTTGAATTGTAAAAAGTCCCAAATCTAACCACCTTGTTGCTCCCATAGCTGATTTGCCCATTAATTCAACAAATAATAGTAGAAGCAATGTAATGATATAAAAAATGTAAGCAAAATGATAAATAACTCTCAGGTCAATTATAGCAATTAATATAGAAACAGGCATAAATATTAGAAATACCAAAATCTGTTTATATGCCCAAGGTTCAATATGGCCGCCAGCTGCTGAATAAAGAAGAATAAAACCGTATACGCTAGTCAATGTAGTGAACAAAGGTATAAAAACAGGTATTTTCCTAATTTTGGTAATAAATTGTTCCCTATAATTATCCATAATTATGATTCCTTAAGACGAGTGTTTTTTTTGGTAGTTTTAGTATAAACCAATTTATACTTAGGAAAAATCATTTTAACAGTTGTTCCTTTGCCCTCAATGCTTGTTATACGTAGTTCGGCTTCATGAGCGTCTAGAAGCATTTTTACAATAGCAAGGCCAAGGCCATATGATCCTACAGAATTATAGTCTTGCTCTCTAAGGGTTCCGTATGCACTTAATGCAACTGGAACATCACTTTCTTTCATACCAACGCCCTGGTCCATAACAGTTATAACCATTTCTTCATAGGAAACTTTGGCAGCTATCGTAATAGTCGTATTATCTTTAGAGTATTTTATACTGTTTGAGATTAGATTACTTATAACTTGTAATATTCTTCTTTTGTCGCATATCAAAATAGGTAGGTTATTTTCTATCTGGGTTATAATTTCAATCTTCCTAGTATTAAATCTAGCTAGATTAACCTGAATTGCTTCTTTTATTACTTCTTGGATACTGGTTAAAGTATTTGTTATTTTGAATTTACCTTCGATAATTTGACTTTCATCGAGTATATCTGTAATAAATTCTAGAATTAGATTAGAGTTGTCGTATATTCCTTGGGCATATTTTTTATAGGGTAGAGGTAATTCTCCAAGGAATTCTTTTGTCATCATTTCGGAGCCTGTAAGAATAAAACCAAGAGGGGATCGAATTTCATGAGCAGTAAATGCTAAGAAGTTAGTTTTTGCTCTAGTCGCGCTTTCTGCCACTAGAGAAGCCCTTTCGGCTTTTGTTCTGAGAAAGGTTTCTCTTCTGTATATAAAAATTATTGCCCCCAAAGATAGAGACGCAAAGATACAAACTAAGATAAAACTCTTGGCTAGATCGATTATTATATCTTTCTTAATAAGGTCACTATCAATATTTACTACAAGTGTAAAAGGTAAGTCAGTTAATGGCTTTATAAAGTAATTTAAGCCATTTAGCATATTAAGATAAGAAAAATCAGCTGAGACTTTTTTTTGTGGAGCTAATTTTTGTAACGCTGAGTTAAAATACTCTTCAAATTCTAAATTTTGGTTAATAAGGTCTCGTATTATTGGCTTTGATTGAGCAACAATCTGAAGTTCTTTATCTAAAATAACAAAATTTGTATTCTGTTTTTTCTTTCTTGCATTAAGATTGTTGATCATAGTATCAATGTCATAACTAAGTATGACAGATCCTATATATTTTTTTGTAACTTTGTCAGAAATATTATCAACGATTTTTAAACTGCTGTCCTTAGCAAAAGTCTTTTTGTTGTAAAAAATAATGCTATTTTTCCAGTTGGAGTCATTTAATTGTGTAGTTTTTATTAAATCCTTAATGTAGCCTAGTTTTTTAGGATTAGGTACTATTCCAGCTGTACTAGTGACGGTTTCAAAAAAACTGCTGTTTATCCAGCTATATTTTCTCCATCCGAAGAGCAGGTTAAAATATGGAGATTTAGAATGATCTTTAAGCGTATTATTGATATAATTAATGTCTGTATAATTGCTTTGAATATGATCTCCTATCAAATTTATAAAGTGTCTAGAATAGTTTATGTGATCAGTAATTACATTTTCTAATTGAGTTGATTCCATCTCTAGATCTTTTAGGATTTGTTCTTTTTTGCTAGAGTAGATATGTATGAAAGATATCAAAGTAATAATTACGACAATAATTACAATACCAAATGTAATCATTTGAATGGCCACATTCCGATCTACAGAATTTGCATTATCGTAACTAGCGGTTTTTTCCATAAATCAATTTGGTTTTTTTTATTCAATAATATAGAATAATCAAAATTTTATTTAAATCATAATAATTCTGTATGAAGCTATCACTATTTAATTCATTGACAAGAAAAAGAGAAATTTTTGCTCCTATAGATAACAAATTGGTTAAAATGTATGTTTGCGGACCTACAGTTTATGATCATCCGCACATTGGAAATGCAAGATCTGTAGTGGTCTATGATATTCTGTATCGCATATTAATCAAACTTTTTGGCAAAAATCATGTTATATACGTTAGAAATATAACGGATATTGATGATAAGATAATAGATAAAGCGGTTCAGGACAAGATTACCATTGCTGAGCTCACAAAAAAAACTACAGAATATTTTCATCAGGACATGGATTACCTTGCCTGCCTTAGGCCAAATTTTGAACCAAGGGCAACTGATCACGTTCAAGATATGATCGATATAATAGACCTTCTTCTTGCTAAGAAAATTGCTTATAAAGCAGCGGATCATGTTTATTTTGACGTTACAAAAGCAACTGATTATTCCAAACTCTCTGGTCAGTCTTTTGATGAGTTATTTGATTCTGTTCGAATAGATAGTAGTGAAGGCAAAAAAAATCCTGGAGACTTTGTTCTATGGAAACCTGCTAAAATAGAGGAAGACGTGTCTGCGAAGTTTGATAGTCCTTACGGTATGGGCAGGCCTGGGTGGCATATTGAATGTTCGGCCATGAGTCATAGATTTCTTGGTACAACCTTTGACATTCACGGTGGTGGAGTTGACTTAGTTTTCCCTCATCATACTAATGAAATTGCCCAAAGTCGCTGTGCTTTTAGTGGATCAGAGTATGCAAAAACTTGGGTTCATAACGGGTTTTTAACGGTGAATCATGAAAAAATGAGTAAATCTCTAGGCAATTTTACTACAGTGAAGGACCTAATTAATAAAGGAATAAGGGGTGAAGTAGCAAGGCTACTCTTGCTTGGTAACCATTATCGTAAGCCTTTAGACTACAATGATAAAGCTATAAATGACGCAAATCAAATGATCACTTACTGGTATAGAGCTATAGAGCCTACAGAAGCGAAAGCCAGCTGTAATGAAGATCAAATATCTGAGGAATTTATGAACGCGCTACTTGAAGATATGAATACCCACAAAGCAATAAAGATTATCAATGACTACGCAAAGGAAATCTATTTGTCAAAAACTGAGGGCATAAAGGTTGAATATTCCTCAAAATTGCTTAGCTGCGCTCGTTTTATTGGTTTAATGAATTCTTCGTGTCAAGAATGGTTTTACTCTCATGTAGATTCAGACAAAGTAGAAAAACTAATAAAAGAGAGAAAACTAGCTAAGGAATCAAAAAATTGGCCACTTGCTGATAGTATAAGAAATGAGCTATTAAATACTGGTATAATTATTGAAGATAAGGCAGATGGCTCAACTACTTGGAAGAAAAAAACTTAATGGATGCAGTATATCATAATGATGTTTGAAAAATTGCTTGATAAAAACACTTAAAATCTTTATAAGTACACTATCAATAAAAAATTAACAAAGGTTTATATATGACGACTGAATATACTTTTTCTATTATTAAACCAGATGCTACAAAAAGAAACTTGATTGGTAAAATTAATTCTTATCTGGAAAATGCTGGTCTCAAAATTGTTGCTCAGAAAATGGTTAGATTGAAAGAATCACAAGCTAAAGAATTTTATGCTGAACATAAAGAAAGGCCATTTTTTGCTAGTTTAATTACTTACATTACTTCTGGTCCTGTAGTTATTCAGGTCCTTAAAGGAGAAAGTGCTGTAATGAAAAATAGAGAAATAATGGGAGCGACTAATCCTGCAGAAGCAAAACCGGGTACCGTTAGAAAAGATTTTGCTTTAGATATTGAAGCAAACAGCATTCATGGATCTGATAGCATTGATAGCGCTAAGAGAGAGATTGATTTCTTTTTTTCCAAAGAGGAAATTGTTGAGTAAAATTAGCTCGCTATAGTTAAATTGATTAGTATTTCGTGTATTGTTTGTTTTAGTCCTCTTGTATATTTTTACAGGCTTTTTGACTTTATTCCTAGTGCGTAATATAATCAACTCACTTAGATATTAACCGGCGACAACTGTTCTGTTCCATGGACAAAATTCTGCATAATAACAGTTGAATAAAATAACTTTTCTTACAATTATGGCAATCAGTTTCACGTGAAAAAAAAATATGATGTAGTAATTATCGGGGGGGGGCATGCTGGAGCTGAGGCTGCAGCAGCGTCGGCTCGTTCTGGTGCTGACACCCTTCTGATTACTCTTAAACCAGATAATTTGGGTGAAATGTCCTGTAATCCAGCTATAGGTGGCGTGGCTAAAGGAATTTTGGTTAAAGAAGTGGATGCTTTAGACGGCCTTATGGGAAGGGTTATAGATAAGGCTGGCATACATTATAAGATGCTGAACGAAAGTAAGGGGCCAGCTGTTTGGGGGCCAAGAGCCCAAGCTGATAGGGCCTTATATAAAGTGGCGATGGTTTCGGAGTTATCAACTTATCCTAATTTAACTATATTATATGATTCAGTAGAGGATTTGGAAATAATAGATAACAGAATTCAGTCAGTTATCACTAAAGTCCATGGCGTTATTGAGTGCAAGAGCGTAGTACTTACAACTGGTACTTTTTTATCCGGTATGATTCATATAGGAAATAAAACAACTCCTGCAGGTAGAGTCGGCGAAGCTCCGTCTTATGGTTTATCAAACACCCTTAAAAATCTAAATTTTGCAGTTGGAAGATTAAAAACAGGAACTCCAGCTAGAATAGATGGAACAACAATTGATTACTCTCGGATTGAGAGGCAACCTGGAGATGTTGTTCCCCGTCCGTTTTCAGAAATGACTGATAAAGTTATGGTTCCTCAAATTGATTGCTTTATTACGAAAACAACTCAAAAAACCCATGATATAATAAGAGCCAATCTTGATAAATCAGCAATGTATTCGGGTCAAATAACCGGTATAGGGCCAAGATATTGCCCTTCAATTGAGGATAAAATAGTCAGGTTTAGTTCTAAAGAAAGTCATCAAATTTTTTTGGAACCAGAAGGGTTGAATGATACTACGGTATATCCTAACGGAATATCCACTTCATTACCAGAAGATGTTCA
The DNA here is from genome assembly GCA_031414475.1 of Rickettsiales bacterium. Classification (GTDB taxonomy): domain Bacteria; phylum Pseudomonadota; class Alphaproteobacteria; order Rickettsiales; family Rickettsiaceae; genus Megaera_A. The sequence goes on along the minus strand of JANNVO010000238.1, from coordinate 14,912 downwards.
AGATGATTTTATTAGAACTATTATAGGTTTAGAAAACGTTAAGATTCTAAGACCAGGATACGCTATTGAATATGATTTTGTAGACCCCAGAGAATTAAAACATACGCTTGAAACAAAAAGAATAAAAGGGTTGTTTTTAGCTGGTCAAATAAATGGTACTACTGGCTACGAAGAAGCCGGTGCTCAGGGGCTTGTGGCTGGAATTAATGCTGCTTTATCATGCTTCAATAAGGGGGAATTTATTCTTACCAGGGCTGATGCATATATTGGTGTTATGATTGACGATTTAATTAATTTTGGTACTACTGAACCTTATAGAATGTTTACTTCTAGGTCTGAGTATAGGTTGTCTCTTAGGGCTGATAATGCCGACATTAGACTTACTCCTAAAGGGGTTGAATATGGCATTATTTCTCTTCAGCGTCGTCGTGTTTTTGAGTCCAAATTGGAAACTCTAGAACAAGTAAGAAGTGTGTTGAATGCAAGAACAATAACGACTAGCCAGTTGGCCAACCTCGGTGTAAATGTATCTCAGGATGGCTCAAAAAGGACAGCCTACCAAGTTCTTGGTCTACCAAATTTTGGTATAGAAGAAACAAAAAAAATATTCTCAGAAATTGATGATTTAGATTTGAAGGCTCTAAATTATATGTATATTGAATCAAAATATTCATCATACTTAAAGAGGCAGGATATGGATATTAAATTATTTAAAGATGAAGAGAATTGTAAAATCCCAGAAGATCTTGATTATTTATCTATTCACAGTCTGTCAAATGAAATTAGAGAAAAACTCTCCTTTCATAAACCTTCTACCTTAGGGGCGGCTCGTAGAATTTCTGGAGTTACTCCTGCTGCCTTGACAGCAGTGCTAATCTACCTAAAGACAAATTATGTTTGATGCTGAGGTTGTTTCACGTGAAAATAATGATAAGTTAAGGCAGTATATTGACTTATTAATTAAGTGGAATAAAACAATAAACCTAGTGTCTTCAAACAGTATTAAGGATATAGAGCGAAGACATGTGTTAGATTCTGTACAATTATTAAATTACATTGCAAAAAAAGATATATCAGTTTTAGACCTAGGTTCTGGTGCGGGGTTGCCAGGAATTGTTTTATCAATTTGTGGAATAAAGAAAATAGTGTTAGTCGAGAGTGACGAAAGAAAAGCAGCATTTTTGTTACAAGCTTCAAAAATATCCTCTGAATTGATTGAGATAAGGAATAGCAGAGCAGAAACTTTACCTATTAGTTCTTATGACATAGTAATTTCCAGGGCTTTCACAGATTTAAGTTCTATATTTAATTACTGCAGGAGTATAGAAGTAAAAGAAAAATTTCTTTTACTTAAAGGAAAAACGTATGAAGAGGAAATAATTCAAGCCAGAAAACACTGGTTGTTTAAAGTTAAAATTCATGATAGCATCACTTCCATCGATGGAAAGATTCTTGAAATAACTAATGTAAAGCCGCGTACACATGAGCGCTAAAATTGTAGCTATTGTTAATCAAAAAGGTGGGGTAGGTAAAACTACAACCGCTGTAAATCTGGCCACGATTATCGCTGTGATGAATAAGAGGGTATTACTTATAGATCTTGATTCGCAGGGCAATAGCAGTAGTGGTCTTGGTATAAGGCAGGAAGGAAGGAAAATTACTACGTATCATGTTTTCTGTGGGCTTGAGACTATTGAAAAGGCAATTCTTGATACTGAAATTCCTAAATTATCGGTTATTACTTCAAATACCAACCTGGCTGCGGTTGAAATAGATTTGATAAATAGGATCGATCGAGAAATGGTTTTAAAAAACTGCTTGGAATCGGTTCGAGATAAGTTTGATTATATTATTATTGACTGTCCTCCGTCATTAAACTTACTGACTTTGAATGCTCTTGTGGCATGTCATGAGGTAGTTATTCCTATGCTTTGTGAGTTTTATTCCTTGGAAGGATTAAGTCACCTACTTAAAACTATTGAAATTGTAGAAAAAAGGTTAAATCCTGACATCAAAATTGGCGGAGTATTGTTCACCATGTATGATAAGAGGAATAGGTTAACGGAGCAGGTGGAACGTGATGTACGATCATGTCTTGGGCGCATAGTGTTCAATACAACTATTCCACGAAATGTAAGAGTTTCGGAAGCTCCTTCTCATGGAAAAGCGGCAATAATATATGATTATAAATGCTCTGGATCTCAGGCTTACATTAATTTAGCAAAAGAAATGATGGCTAGAGAAAAGCAAGGCATTCGCCAAGTAGTATCAGCATAAACTAAAATAAACACGAAGGATTCATTATGAGAAATAGAGCTTTAGGAAGGGGTTTATCCTCTTTGCTTAATGAGGTAATTCCGATTGAAATAGTTGCTTCTAGCAACAATATTGATCTTGATTTAATTGAAGTCAATGAAGATCAGCCAAGAAAATATTTTGATGAAGAGAAAATAAAAGAGCTTGCTGATTCGATTATTAGCCATGGCTTAGTCCAGCCAATTATAGTAAATAAAGTCTCCTCTGGTAAGTATAAGATAGTTGCTGGTGAGAGAAGATTTAGAGCTTGTAAAATTGCTGGATTAAGACAAGTCCCTGTTATAATAAAGGATTTAACTGAAAAAGAAATTTTGGAAATAGCTTTAATTGAGAACATACAACGCCAGGAATTAAGTGCTATTGAAGAAGCAGAAGGTTTCCAAAAACTTATTAATGAGTACGGTTATAGCCAAGGTGAGCTAGCTGTTGTTGTTGGCAAAAGTCGAAGCCATGTTGCAAATTTATTAAGGCTAAACCAGTTGCCTGAGTCAATAAAATTTATGATCAATAATGGCCAGTTAAGTATGGGCCATGCTAGATGTTTAATAGGGCTTGAAAATGCAGAAGAAATAGCAGCTAAGATAATAGCCAATGATTTGAATGTGAGGCAGGTAGAAGAATTAGTCAGCAACAGAAAAAGGAAGGATAAAACTAATAATTCTGATACTAGAGGAAGAGATAAAGTTGCTGACGATGATTTGGTCATGCTTGGCCAATCTTTGAGTGAGAAATTTGGCGTGAAAGTAGTTGTTGAAAATTCTTGGAATGGAGGTAGAATAAGCTTCCATTACAGTAATTTGGAAGAACTTGACTTTATTTTAACCAGGATTAATTAATTATGGAAATATTTTTAGACAGTGTTGATCTTGCTGAGATTAAGAAATATCATATGTACGATGTTGTTGATGGTATAACAACAAACCCTTCGCTCATGGCGAACTCTAAGATGGATTTTTATGACACAATCAATTCAATTTGTAAGTTAGTTAAAGGTGATGTTAGTGTTGAAGTTGCTTCGAATGATTTTGAAGAAATGGTAAAAGAAGGGAATAGAATATTAGAGGTTGCTCCTAATATCGTAGTGAAGCTTCCTATGACTTGGGAGGGGCTTAAAGCTTGTAAATATTTTCGCGATGGCGGTAATAAGGTAAATATGACCTTATGTTTCTCTCCAAACCAAGCATTATTAGCTGCAAAAAATGGGGCTACTTATATTTCCCCTTTTATTGGTAGGCTTGAAGATGTTGGTGAAGATGGAATGCAACTAATTGCTGACATTCGAAATATTTATAACAATTATGATTTTAAAACTAAAATACTTGCAGCATCGATAAGAACCACAGAGCATGTATTTGAGGCCGCATTATGCGGAGCAGATGTTGTTACTATTCCAGCTAAAATACTTTCTCAGTTAGTTGAACATGACCTTACCAGCAAAGGGCTTGAGAAGTTTAATCAAGACTGGAAAAAATCCGGGATGAAAATTTAATTTAATTTATAAGGAAAGATAATGTCGTATCAGTACGTATATGTAATGAAGGGTTTGAGTAAGTCAATTAATGGTAAGCAGATCCTCAAAGAAACTTGGCTATCTTTTTTGCCTGGAGCTAAAATAGGCATAATAGGCCATAACGGTGCTGGTAAATCGACATTGCTGAAGATAATGGCTGGTCTAGATAAGGAATATGAGGGAGAAGCTTTTGTTGCTGATGGGGTAAAGATTGGGCATTTGTCACAGGAACCTCATTTGGATACAAGTAAAAATGTTTTTGAAAACATTATGGATGGTTTAGCAGAAAAAAAAGCTCTAATTGATGAATTTAATGAAGTAAGTTCTAAGTTTGCCGAAGAAATGACGGATGATGAGATGAATGATCTTCTGATCAGACAGGCTGACTTGCAAGAGAAAATAGATGCTTGTGATGGTTGGAGTATTGAAAGGGAAGTGGAAATGGCAATGAGTGCGCTTCGTTGTCCACCAAAAGATGCTGATGTTACAAAGATTTCTGGTGGAGAAAAAAGAAGAGTTGCACTTTGTAAGTTGCTTTTAGAAAGGCCAGGAATGCTATTACTTGATGAGCCAACAAACCATCTTGATGCTGAGTCAGTATCTTGGCTTGAAAATTTCTTGAAAGATTATAAAGGAACCGTTGTTGCAATTACTCACGATCGTTATTTTCTAGATAATGTTGCCGAGTGGATTTTGGAAGTTGATCATGGAAAGTGTGTTCCATGGCATTCAAATTATTCTGCTTGGTTGAAGCAAAAACAAGAGAAATTATCACTTGAGGAAAAAGAAGAAGGCGATCGTTCCAAGCAGCTTAAGCGTGAGCTTGAGTGGGTACAACAATCACCAAAAGCCAGGCAAACTAAGAGTAAAGCCAGGATTAATGCTTATCAAGAGTTACTTAATAAGAAGCGTGATGCTAGTAATGGTACTGCTCAGATAATTATTCCAAATGGTCCTAGGCTTGGTGACTTAGTTATTGAAGTGGAAAATTTATCCAAGAATTTTGGTGATAGAGCGTTATTAACAGATTTTAACTTTCGTGTTCCACGTGGTGCTATTGTAGGGATTGTTGGACCTAATGGTGCTGGTAAGTCAACATTGTTTAATATGATTACCGGCAAGCTAAAGCCAGATTCTGGTAGAATTAACATTGGTGATACGGTTAAGCTTGGTTATGTTGACCAGTCTCGGGATCATTTAGACGATAATAAAAATGTTTGGGAAGAAATTTCTGAAGGACTAGAAGTCCTTGAACTTGGCGATATATCTCTTAAAAGTCGAGCGTATTGCTCGGCATTTAATTTTAAAGGGGCGCAGCAACAAAAGAAAGTTGGACAACTCTCTGGTGGTGAGCGCAATAGAGTGCATCTGGCAAAATTACTTAAGGAGGGGGCCAATGTTATTTTACTTGATGAACCGTCAAATGATTTAGATGTGGATACGCTAAGAGCTCTTGAAGATGCGATACTTGACTTTGCTGGTTGTGTATTTGTCATTAGCCACGATCGCTGGTTCCTAGACAGAATTGCTACGCATATAATTTCCTATGATAAAGATGGAAGTGCTACTTGGTTTGAGGGTAATTATGAGGATTACCATAATTACATGATTAATATAGTAGGCGAAGACACAAAGAATCCAAAATATAGGCACAAGAAATTGGTTTAGAAAAAATAGGGTATTAAATTTTAGAATGTTCTTTCAGTTCGCTTTTTAACCAGGTCACTTAGAAACTAGCCATTTCCAAGAGTTATCGTTACCGATAAATTAAAAAGCTATTAAAACCCGATACGTAACATGTGTGCCAAAAAGGATCATCGCTCGCATAAAGGATCAAATAATTGTGTTGAAAATGCTTATTAATCAACCAGCTAAAAGGAAAAAATACCGATTAAATTCAAATCTCCTCAAGAAGTTCAAAGAACATTATCACTGATGGGTAAGGCACGAAATATATGTGCTATTGATGGGTACTACAACAAATGCCAAAGAACAGAGAGCTGCAGTACAAAGGCTTCTTGCTGCCTAAAATTCGAGAATAAGAAATTCTTTGCCTTGTTTTATTAACTTGACGGTAATATACATTAACACAAAAGTAGTGAAGCAATTACTAATAAGGATTGCTTAAGGTTTAGTGAGTAAGTAATAATCTAGAACATAGTATTTTAGTTTTTTATTAAATTGGTAAATGCATGACAAAAAACCCTAATAAATTATGGCTACTATTAATTAGTGTGTTAGGAGTAGTATATGGCGATATAGGTACAAGTCCTTTATATGCGCTTAAAGCTGCATTTATAGTAAGTAAGCTAGAAGTTAATGATACAAATGTGCTAGGTCTAATTAGCCTATTTATCTGGGTACTATTCTTAATAGTAACTCTTAAATACATTTATATTGTTATGAATATAGATAAAAAAGAAGAGAATAGCGGTGTATTAGTATTATCTATCTTATGTACTAAGAGATTAAAATACTCACAATATAAAAGCTTTTATATTGTACTAGGTATAATAGGTACTGCTTTGTTGTTTGGTGATGGAGCTCTTACTCCTGCTATATCAGTTGTCAGTGCATTAGAAGGTATAAATATACTATATAATGGGTTACAAAATTACATAATTATAATATCCATTTGTATTTTGACAGTACTCTTTATTTTTCAGAAAGTTGGAAGTAGCGTAATAGGTATTGTTTTTGGACCAATTATGTTAATTTGGTTTTTTACTTTAGCTGGTCTTGGTGTTTATAATATTATTCCTGCACCAGTTATTTTAAAGGCTTTTAACCCTTATTTTGCTTTATATTTTATTATCAACAATGGCTTTGTAGCTTTTAAGGCATTAAGCGGAGTATTTCTAGTAGTTACTGGAGCAGAAGCTCTATATGCTGATGGCAGTTATTTTGGGCATAAACCTATTCGATTAGCTTGGAATTTCTTAGTTTTTCCAGCATTAATTTTAAATTACTTAGGACAAGGTAGTTTACTTTTGCGATCACCAGACTTAATATCTGATCCTTTCTATCATCTTATACCAAAATCTAGTCTTCCTGCGTTAATTGTACTTGCAACTTGTGCTACCATTATTGCCTCTCAAGCAATGATTTCAGGGGTTTTTTCAATCGTTTATCAAGCAATAAAGCTAAATTATCTACCACCTTTTAAAGTTTTGCACACTTCCTCACATAGGTCAGGGCAAGTATATATTCCTATAATAAATAATGTACTTTATATACTAACTATTGTAGCCGTACTTATTTTTCAAACATCAGAGAAGTTATCATTTGCTTATGGACTAAGTGTTTCCGGAGGGATGTTAATTACTACTATTCTTACTATAATTCTATTAATAAACAAAGATAGATCTTTAAATATGCTTAAGCTGATTATCATTTTAGCTATACTGTTTTTAGATTGTATATTTATTGCAGCAAATACTATAAAAATTCCTGAAGGTGGCTGGTATACATTACTAATTACTGCTATATCATCTTTTTACATGTGGTTATGGATTAAAAAAATGAAATATAGGCCACGCCAAGTTAAGTAAAACGAGGAATAAGAGCTTGACAGTAGAAAAATTAAGAAAAAACTATGGGCGTTGTTATATCAACAGCGCCCATAAATTATTAAGAACAATTTAACTAATTACATTAAACATCATAAGTCCAATTGAGATGAGTATTTGCTGTCCCTTCCTCTCCTCCGAGTTTCATTGCATCATCCTGAGCAATCTCGTTTAAGATTCCCAATTTAGCCGTGTCGTTAATTTCATCAATCATTTTTTCATAATATTCAGCCTGACCTAAGACTTTTTGATCATAAATCGCCTTATTTTCAAGAGATAAATTTGCTAGCTTCACTTCCACTTGTGCTCTGATTTTTATTTCGGAATCAAGAGAAGTTGATTCGATAACAACACCGGCAGTAACAAGAGGAGTTGATTCGATAACAACCTCAGGGTTAATAACAGATGAATCTTTTATAACTGTATTGTCTACTAATTCCTCTTTCAATATTTCTTTTAAAATTGCTATTTTACCTAAAACTGAAGGTTCTGAACTAAAATCTGTCCACTCTTGAATTTTTTTTTCATATCCAGCTTTATCAGTTAAGGATAAAGTAGCAATCATATCATTTAGGACTAGTTCATCATAATCTATTTCTTCTACTATTTCTGCTCTCTTCATGTAATACTCTCATTTAAGGTTATTATTGCTATTATAGGATATCTATAATGAACTTATAGTAGCAATAATAATATATTGGTCAATATAATAATTAAAATATTTTATAATTTAGAATGTAATAATTGAAAGTATATTGTAATAAGTTAAAGGTTTTATAGTAGAACGCAAGTCTAGGTTGACAAAGCTAGTGCACAATCAAAACAGAAGAAGACTATGAAAATAAATACTACAAGCTAGATACTCCTGATCTTATTGAGGCAGTAAAACAAAGAGCCGAACAACTAGGATTGACAGATAAGGACTTGGAAAAAAATATTGGTTCTAGGAGTAGGGTATCTTATCTAAATGGACAAAGAACCTTAACATTAGCGATGATAAGATAAGTTAAAATTGCCTTCTCATAAAACAAGATCCTATTTACCCAGCATTTGCTTAATTAAACTAACCAAAAATAATACTATAAAAACTGCAGCTATTATTTTAGAAATTTGAGAAAAAGTGCCTGCAAGCCCGCTGAACCCAAAAAAAGAGGCGAGAACAGCAAGTAGAAAAAATATAATTATGTAATTTAACATAGAGTTATTCCTTTTTATTTTATAATTTATATGTAGTGGCTTTTTTCAAAAATGCCTTGGCTCACTTTTGTCGGCAATAACCGGTTACTCTATTTGATTTATCTATCCACTGAACTCCACTTTAAAAATTAGCATTAAATAATCCAATCAAGACTAAATAATTCAATAAAAACGATCGGCTATATAATAGTTTCCCCTTTATTTCAAATTTTCCAAAAATCATATCAAGAGTTCAGAATTTGATGGAGAGATTATGGAGTAACAAGCGTACCACACCTGGTGTGCCCTTGTTGTAATAATCATTATGAGCAATTCAGATATTATCATTAATATACTCGCTTGTTTTTAGGGAAGGATTTGTCAATTTTTTAACTCTTTCTAATAGAGTCGGAGCCTAAATTCGATCCTTCATAGCTCTTCCAGACATTTGCTAAATTTTTACGCTCATCTTCAGAATTGATCTTCACGCCAAGGACTACACCACCATTTTTAATTCCCTCTTCATATTCTCTTGCATAATTCTCAGATATACCACTCCCTATTAGGGCTCCAACTATTCCCCCTGTAATTCCACCGGCTCCTGCACCTGCAATGCCTGCAGCAAGAGGGCCAGCTATTACTAAGCTTAACCCTGGTATAATGAAAGTAGTTCCTATAGCTAAAACTGCAGCCGTGAGGCCTCCTACTGTGGTACCAATTGCTCCACCTATTCCAGCTCCTTCCATTGCACCACTATTACCTAATGCGGCATTCGACGTAAGATTATCACTTACATAGTTTTTTTTCTTAGTTTCTTCCGACATAATAACATTAATGTCCTCTTTTTTATATCCACTTTGTAAGGCTAAATTATAAGCTTGCTCTGCATTACTAGGGTCTTTAAATAAAACAGTAAATAGTTGAGTAGAGTTCTTATTAAAGTTATTCATAATATCCTCCATTAAATTAATCGTTGAGTTAGAATTAAGCGGCGCTTCTTAACTTAAAGTTTAGTGCTTATAAAACTCCCTGTCAACTCTTGTGTCATAGCCAAGTTAAGTTTGCTCTACAAGGCAAAGGGCTCAGTTGCTTACGGACTTAGTGTTTCCGGAGGGATGTTAATTACTACTATGTCTTACTATAATTTCTATTAATAAACTAAAGATAGACCTTTAAATTTACATGTGGTTATGGATTAAAAAATGAAATATTAGGTCCGTCAAGTTAAATAAAACGAGGAATAAAAGATTGACAAAATAGTTAAATTTAATTAATATATTTTTTAATTAAAATTAACTCTTATGTCGAAGAATCAAGATCTAATTCCAGAACTACAGTTAAGAGAGGCTATTTTAGCAAAAAGTTTTGTTCGTTTTAACTCTAGCTTAAAAAAAGCTGACGTTAATTATGTGTATGATGACGGTGCTACACCACTTCATTTAGCCATTGAGAATGGCAATACTGCTCCGTTTATTAGGAATCTAATTCAAAAAGGTGCACGGTTAGATATTCAATCCACAAAATATGCCAATAAAACTGCTATTGACCTAATGAATAGTATGATTTGTACTCTAATTGAGATGCAAGCAAATACTTCCTCTAACGAGGAGGTATTTAATAAAGTAGTTGTCCTATTAAGTTTTGGTGCTGATATTAATTACATTAATGATAATGGTTGGACTCCTCTTCATTTAGCTTTAAATAACAAAAATTATTTTTTTGCTGAGAGAATACTAGAAAAATATAAAGCAAACCCCAAAATAATATCTAAAAATAATATAGCAAAAACAGCGTTAGATATTATTAACGAAAATTTATTCACTGCTAATACTCAATATGAAGTCACAGTACTTACACTCCTTGGAGCGGATATAAACAGCATTAATCATGATGGTTGGACTCCTCTTCATTCTGCTCTTAAGAATGGGCTTACTGATGTGGCATTAACTCTATTTACTAGTGGGAGTAAACCAGACGTTGTGTCTCATAATCAAGAAAAAAAAACTCCAGCTGATATTATTAATGAATGTAGTTTAATACACAAAGCTATTCTATACACGGATCAGGAGTGTAATCAAAAACTAACTTTGATTAAAACTTACAAATATATAGGAGCAGACCTAAACACTCTAGATACGGAAAGTGGCTGGACGCCATTGCACCTTGCTATCAAAAATGAGAACCTAAATATCATAGAACTATTAATAACTTTAGGTGCTGATAAAAACAAAATATCAGGCAACATGGAGAATGTTAGCTCTCTTGATTTAATGAATAGATTATTGTGCAAAATGGTAATGCAAAATCAACCCATAGATGAAATGAATAAGCTAATTTCTTTGGGAGCTGAAGTAAATGCTACAGATCAAGATGGTTGGACGCCACTACACTTGGCTATTAAAAATGAAGATATTTATAGAGCAAAGTTATTATTAGAATTGGGATCTGATAAGACTAAATGTTCGAATAATACAGAAAATAAATCATCTATTGATCTTATAAATCAGTGGCTGTGTAAGGCAATATTGAAAGGTAATACAATCGAGATCATTGAATTAACCAATTTAGGTGCCGAAGTAAATGCTATAGATATGAGTGGTTTGACTCCAGTGCATCTTGCCCTAATGAAAGGCAATAAAGAAAAGGTATTTTATTTTAAAGGACCTGAAATCTCCAGCGACTTTACACAGGATCCCTTTCTTAACTCTATGCATCCAGGATTTATTGCAAGACACTTTGAGATGCATCATTCTAAAAATTTTAATGGGATGCTAGATTTAATAAAAAAATCATCTTCTGCAACTTCCACAATAAATATAATTATTGATGCCCATGGTGAAGAAGTTGCTCCATACAAAATCCAAATTCAAAACTCTGGCACTGAATATATTAATAATATTATAAAATCAATAATAGAGGTAGCTGATAATAAACCAATAAAGTTATTTCTTACCTGTTGTTTTGGCGAAAGAGCTCATGAATTGGATGTTGAATTAGTACAAAAAATGCCAAAGGGTTCCTATATTATTTCTTTATCCCAAAAAGATCGTGTTACTAGTGCGCTAGATTTTTGTCATAACTCAATGGACGATATATTAAATGCTATATTAGACAATAATGAGGGCTCATATCTTAAGTTAGAACAACTATTAGAGGTATATTGTATTACTCAAAGATTTATTAAAAACACCCCCAAAATCAGCCTATTTAATGGCGATGAACAAAAAACTATAAGTATTAAAGATTATTTCAATGATAAAGTGCTGAACAAAAAAGATATTAATATTTCGAAAGCTCTGATTGGTATCATATCTGGACTAAATTTATCAGAGCAAGATTTGTTAGATAGTATTGAATATTTAAAAAATAGCAGCAATGCTAAAATTCAAAAGAGCTTGTATAAAATGCCAAATAAAATATCAGACCTAAAAAATATTACTGAATACGTCAAAACAAATAAAGTAGCAGAATTACTCGAACTCTGTAATGATTATTTTTCTCCTACGAATTCACTCACTAACGTTCTTTCAGAACAAGTAATAAAAGACAGGTATAGTTTTGAGGAAAGCGAAAATTTTAGCAGCAAATTTTACCTCGCTAATACAATTCATGCTCTTCCATTGAGGTGGGCTCTTGGTGATGGAAAAGCTCTTGTAGATCTGACTAGTGCAATCGTTCCAAAACATAGCTTACTTTTAGCCTGTGCAGCAGAGCAGTTGATTGAAGAAATTGGTTCAGGCAGTATTTTTGACCACTGGAATTAGGGAGATGTATTTTTTATAAAAGACCTTTATAGATATCTATACTTATTTAATAATATCAATCATTGTAACTGGTTTTTGTAGAAACAAAAACCTTGACTGATATATGAGTCTGGATACATAATAAATTGACGCACAAGTTTTGTACATATAGTAAATTTATGGGTTGTAGCCTGTCTTTGGTTTGGCGGTGTTGTATGGTTTAATTAGCCTCTCTCCTCTGTCCTCCTCCCTGTTTGTATATAACTTTTTCCTTCGTGTCTAGCCTACATGTACTTTGAATTACTATAACTCTTAATTTAATTAATTAATAGGAGAGGTAGAAAATGAAAATCCAGTACCATACAAACGAACCAAAAATATTCTCTGTTGTTCGAAGTCTTGATTGTGTATCGCTAAAGAATTTAATTAAACAAGATCCAACCATAATAAATCAACCAAGATTAGCAGATGGATTCACACCATTGCATTCTGCAGTTTATACTAACAGTTTAGCTGTTGTCCGAGAATTACTTACGGTTGGTGCAGCTCCAAATAAAGGTTCTTATACGGATCATACACCATTAGATCTGGCACTTAAAACAGCGGATACAGATCCATTAATAATAAAAGAGTTGATAAAGAAAGGCGGAAGATTTTTTGATGAGGATGTTGAGTATTACTATCAGCGACGTGTTGAAAAATATTCTGAAAAAATGAGTATTAAGGATTTAACATGCGGGCTAATAACTGGTGAGAGTGAGGTAAAAGAAGTGCAAATTACACTTTCTCCCCAGCCGGTAGATTTTGTGAATTGTAGCAGTTCACTTTCAGGTTCAGTCGAAGCATTAGAAAAACTACTAATCTCTAGTAGTTTAGGCAAAGATAAAGATGTAATGGAGGTAGAGACCGAAAGTTCTACAATTGTTGAGAACTTGTCAGGAAATTATGAAGAGATAGACTACTATAATTAACATAATTCATTCATCTTGATTTGGGTGTATCAATTTTATAAGACTGCTCTACTATTTGTGTTAGTTCCGTGGTCTGGTTTTGAGATTAATGCACCCAATGCTTTTTATTGCACCGCTTTGTAGATTTAAAAGATTAGTGAAATGCCTGACTTGGCATACTTTTATCATTTAGACCAAGCTTCTTTTTTAGACTTAAATTATTTTTGTTGATTATATTTTGAATTTATAACTTTTTACAATAGACTACGTCACGAATCATATTTCATAAATTAATGTAAAGAAATCAGCATGTCTCTATTTGAACTATTATTAATTGTAATAATTAGTCTTTTAGTTATGAAACCTGAGGATATTCCTAAAATTCTAGCAAAAATTAGGGAGATAAAGTCTTTTATCTCAGGTACTAAACAAGAGATCATGTCTCATCTTGATGTGGATAATACTAAATTGTCAAAAAAGTCTATTTCTACTGATCTTGAGGATGAGATGGAGCAGATGAATTTCTATTTACAGAAGATTGCTAACCTTGATTCGGAATATGATGGTGAATATTCACTGCCATTGATTAAAGATCATTATCGCAAGCTAGTGAAAGATAAAATGAATGATGAAATGGAAACAAATAAAAATAATAACTCAACTAATCCTATTGACAGAAATAAATAAATGAGGTTTCATCCAATTATTATAAATCAAACTTATGAGTAATAATAATGTCAAAACATACAAAAGAAGAGGATAAAGTTGAGGATTTGCTCAGAACTCTAACTAATTCAGATGAGCTAACAGTATCAACTATAGAAATGCCTTTCGTGCAGTTTACCGCACAAGAAGGACTTGTCCAATATCTCCAATCGTTAATAGGGGCTCCTTTAAGTTTTGCTAGTAAGCTTTGGAGGGCTGTTAAGGGTTTAAAACCCGAAAACGAAGATAAATCTGATTCTGACGAGCAGCATCAATCTATTTCAGAGGATGTAGACAAAGAGCTTGAAATTACTACATCTTTTTCAAATGAATTACTCCACAATATTATTACTCCTGAATGCATAGAAAACCTAGGCCTTCAACCTTTTGAACAAACTGATTATAGTATAGTGTCTTCAACCACGCAGTCAAAATCGAAAATAGTTGCTGAGCGTATTGAGTCAGGAGCTAACCTCATTGGATTTGCTTTAAATCACCCTGAATATATAAAGAAAATCCTTGATAAAAAAGTTGGCCCAATAAGCCAAGAAGATGATTTTACTCTTCTAGAGGACGCAGATCTATCGCCGGATCAAAATATCTTTTGTGTAGTTCGCGCAGATAAAACAGTGACAGCCAAGTTTAATACGGCTAGATTTATACAAGTTATGCAGCAAAAGGGGTACTACAGCCTTAGTGAGTCTTCGCCTGTTATAGCAAAGCTGATGAGTTCTGCTAATACCTATTCTATCAACTTAGATCATTTGCAATTATATATAGGGTCAAAAATAGCTCCAATGATTTTTCAACCAACAATGGATCATAATAAGCTAATGCTGAAGCCAATTGGAGTATATAATGCTGTTAGTGATTCTCAAGAGACGGACGAAATTTTAGTAGGCACAAAATCCTTATTTAATATAGCTGTGGATGTTAGTGGAAG
>JANNVO010000237.1:0-1610 GCA_031414475.1 Rickettsiales bacterium | reverse complement strand
GATCGCCTGCGGCGGATCCGGCGCACCGAACACACTGTTGCCTGCAACCAGCACATCGGCGCCATGATCCAACAACTTCTTTGCGTTGTCAGGTCCTACGCCACCATCGATCTCCAGCAGCGTACTTGAACCTTTCGACTTCCGCAGCGCATCCAAGGCCTTGAGCTTGGCATAGGTGTTCTCAATGAATTTCTGCCCACCGAAGCCCGGGTTCACGCTCATCACACACACGAGGTCCGCGTCAGCGATGATGTCTTCCAACGCGCTGGCCGGTGTATGCGGATTGATCGCGACACCGGCTTTCATGCCAGCGGCTTTGATGGCTTGCATGCTCCGGTGCAGATGCGTGCAGGCCTCGAAATGAACGGTGAGGACATCGGCTCCGGCATCACGGAAAGCACTGATGTATTGATCGGGACGAACGATCATTAAGTGCACATCGAACACCTTCTTCGTGTGCTTGCGGATAGCCTTGATGACCGGGATCCCGAAGCTGATGTTCGGCACGAACACCCCATCCATGACGTCCAGGTGCAGCCACGGTGCCGGGCTCTCATCCACCAGTTTCACGGCTGTCTTCAAGTCGGCGAAGTCGGCGGAAAGGAGAGATGGAGCAATGATGTGTGGCATGTGGTTGCGTTGGGCGTCGAAGGTATCGTGAACAGGAAAGGGCCGCCCCGACAAGTCGGAACGGCCCCTCCTTTTGGTTCTTTTGATCAGCCCAAGTAAGCGCGCAACGTGCGGCTGCGGCCATGGTGCTTCAACCGGCGAATGGCCTTCTCCTTGATCTGGCGAACGCGTTCACGCGTCAGTTCGAATTTCTGGCCGATCTCTTCGAGGGTATGGGGCTGGTTGCCCTTCAAGCCGAAATAGAGCCGGATCACGTCGGCTTCGCGGCTGGTCAGCGCATCCAGCGACCGCTCGATCTCGGTGCGCAGGCTGTCGCTCATCATGGCTTCCTCCGGGTCGGGAATGTCGCGATTGTGCAACACATCCAACATGGTACCACTGTCGTCGCCTTCGCGCAGAGGGGCATCCATGCTCAGGTGGCGGCCACTGTTGTTCAAGCTGGTCTTCACTTCTTCCAGTGTCATCTCCAGCACTTCAGCCAGTTCAGCAGCGGTAGGCGGGCGCTCGTGCTCCTGCTCCAGCTTGGCGAAGGCTTTGTTGATCCGGTTGATGGAGCCGATCTTGTTCAGCGGCAGTCGCACGATACGTGCCTGTTCGGCCAAGCTCTGTAGGATCTGTTGACGGATCCACCAAACGGCGTAGCTGATGAATTTGAAACCACGCGTTTCATCGAAGCGGGTGGCTGCCTTGATCAAGCCGAGGTTGCCCTCGCTGATCAGGTCGGGCAGGGTTAGGCCCTGACCTTGGTACTGCTTCGCCACCGATACTACGAAACGAAGGTTCGCCTTCGTCAACTCCTCCAGTGCGAGATCGTCACCACGTTTGATGCGTTGTGCAAGCTCCACTTCTTGGGCAGCCGTGATCAACTTCACTTTGCCTATCTCCGTCAGGTACTTGTCCAACGACGGTGTGTCGCGGTTCGTGACCTGCTTCACGATCTTCAACTGCCTCATGCGTGCCATATGCTGTGCGGGGATTTT
>JANNVO010000236.1:0-1619 GCA_031414475.1 Rickettsiales bacterium | reverse complement strand
AAGGCCCAGATCGAGAGCTTTGCCCTGGCGCTCGACACCTACCGCATGGACAACGACTACTACCCCTCCACCTCACAGGGATTGGCAGCGCTCCAGATCCTGCCCATGGGCGAGCCGGCGCCGCGCCAATGGCGTGGCCCCTACCTCAGGAAAGGGGTACCCCTCGATCCTTGGGGCAAACCGTACCTCTATCAGAGTCCAGGTGCAGTGAATCCGGGAACGTACGATCTGGTCAGTCTCGGCCGCGATGCGCGCCCGGGCGGGACGGAGGAGGATGCGGATCTGACTTCGTGGGGATCTGGGCCTCAGGACGCAGCGCCGTGAGTCTCCACTATCGGTTTCAGGCCGCCCAGCCTGACGGCGCCATCCGCGCTGGGGCCATCGCAGCCGACACCGAGCAGGAGGCGGTAACGCTCCTGCGCGGCCGCGGCCTATTCCCGATCAGGCTTGAGCAAGTCACTCAGGGCACTGAGGCGAGCGCCCCCGCCAGTCGGCGGGACCTCGCGACCCTGTTCCAGAGTCTCGACGCACTGGTGGGGGCAGGTGTTCCGCTGGATCGTGCGCTGGCCGCGAGTGAACCGGTGGCGTCGGGGCGCCTCAAGGCGCTGATTCCCTCGCTACGCGAATCCCTTCGGCAAGGGCACAGCCTTTCCTCGACGCTGGCGCGCTCGCAAGGACTCATACCCCAATCCGTCGTCAGTGCCCTCCGCGCTGGCGAAGCAGGCAGTCAGCTGCGTACAGCGCTGCATCAGGTGTCGGGACGCCTCCAGGCCGACGCAGAGCTGCTCGGGCGATTGCGTCAGGCATTGGCCTATCCAGCAGTGCTTCTCGTGGCCGGCCTGGTGTCGCTCGCGATCATCACCATCGGTGTCCTGCCTCGCTTTGCAACCCTGTTGACCGATGTCGGGCAGAGCCTCCCGCCCGCTACTCGCCTTCTCCTCGCTGCCTCCCATCTCGCCCAGCGATACGGAATCCTGGTCCTGGCATGCCTCATGGCGCTCGCGATCGCCGGTGTCATCGCCACGCGAGAGGGCAGAGGTCGCCTCGCGCTGCACCAACTGCTGCTTGCCGTTCCTGTGATCGGCCCGGTACGCCATGGGCTGGCCACGGCCCGCGTCGCCGGGGCACTGGCCGGCATGCTCCATTCGGGGATGCCGCTTCTGGCCGCCCTTCACGAGGCAGGTCTCGCGGCTGGCGATGCCGAGATCGCACGGCGGATGACAGAGGTCCGGGAAAGGGTCAGCGCTGGGGAGCCGCTCGCCAGAGCCGCCACGCAGAGTGCCGCCTTGACGCCCTCAGCGCTGCAGCTGCTGCATGTCGGTGAGCAGAGTGGTCAACTTGCAGCGATGGCGGACCGGGCCAGCGCTCTCGCCGCCGCGGACACCGAGCGCTCGTTGCGCATGGCCGTCGGACTGCTTGAGCCCGGGCTCGTCATCGGGCTTGGCGTTCGTCGCGGCGGCGCTGCTGCAGGCAGTCTATTCCCTGAGGCCCGCGTGAATCGGCCGGGCGTCCTTTTCTCACCCAGCGGATTCACTCTGTTGGAAATGGTGGTCGCGCTCGCCGTGCTCGGGCTCCTGTGGGGAATGTCGGCGGTCGCTTTTTGGAGCCTCGACCCATCG
>JANNVO010000235.1:0-24346 GCA_031414475.1 Rickettsiales bacterium | reverse complement strand
GTTCTACAGATCCATAATCTCTTAGCAATTTAATAAAGACAGTATAATTATTTTTAATAAAAGGGTTTGTTATGTTGTTTTTAACAAGATCAATAGCTCTATTCCCATTATTATCACGTTGATTAACGTTAATTACAGGTTCATTTAAGGGCGTATTTTGTTGTAACAGATAATCGATGAATTTAAAGGTTTTATCACTGTTAGCATCATCCTCAAGTAACACATGCAGTACAGTTTTGTTATCGCTAAATTTTATGCCCAAATCAAAGTTAATTTGTTTTAAATTATCGATTATTCCATTTACTTGAACAGAAGCAATAATTAATTGTTTAACCAAGTGTTCAAAAGGACCAATGTTATGTTGTTTACTTATATAATCAATAACAAAATCATAATTACCTCCTATTTGTATATCTGGCCTAGCTAAAAGAGCGTCCACTACATTGTCTAACTTATTCTTTATCGCATAGGCAAGTAGAGGGTTGTAAAGGCCATTTTGCTCAATAATTCTTTCATCAATGTTAATTCCTTTCTCAATAAGTAAAGTTGCAATCTCAGGAGAATCTTTAATTACGTTATTTAAAGAAACATTTTTCAATAAATCAACTTTAAAGTTTTTATGATTTAAAATGTCATTAACTAACTCTATATTCTTACCTTTAATTGCTATTTCAAGCGGCCCATCATGCGGCCCACCATAATTAGGCCTAAGGTTTAAGTCTATAGCATCATTTGCTAATAATGCTTTAACCACTTTATTAGCTTGGTGGTTAATAGCATATATTAATAATGAAGTAGGAAGATTAGCTGGAGTATTGAATATTTTATTAACATTCAAGTCAGCTCTTGCTAAAAGAGCATCAACTACATTGTCTAACTTATTATCTATCGCATAAGCAAGTAAAGGTTTTCTTATATTAATGTCAATTCCTTTTTCAATAAGTAAAATACCTATCTCAGAGGACTCTTTAATTATTGAATCCAAATTTAATGCATACATCCATTCACTTTGAAAGCTCGTGTCGTTTAAATAAGTTTTTACTTCATTAATATTGCGATCTAAAACCGCCTTTAAAAATAAATTTTTCATAATATTTTTTTAAAATAATTAATATTTATTAATATTAACACATTTGTTATTTAATACAAGTTAATTTGCATTAATATTCATAAATTAAACAGAAAGTTAATGCTAGTAGGTAGGATTTGTTAATTAACCCCGATAATGGATAAGGAATAAAGAAATTGAAGCGTTATAAAACCTAAGGCAAGTTAGATTTATTTACAATCAACTTAAAGGTTTAATAACATGTGTAAGCACACTACAATTTTTTGCATAGTCGATGATTTTTGTAAAATCTATGAAGAATGGATAAACCATAAGCTTTTAGTGAGGGTGGCAAACAAAGAAATAGAACAGTAAGCTGTCTTTAAGTGAGTCTCTTTCGATAATGATATTCTATCACTTTAGTCCATATCAAAACTTCAAAACCTCTCCTCTCTTAAACATTATTGGAGTTAATTACTGAACTATTTCCTACGACACATGATGTATGCAATTGCTACAAGTGCCAATATGTAGCAATAATATACTTTACCTATTACATCTAGTGGCGATACTTGTGCTACTGCGCATACAAGCAGGATTTGCGCGCCATATGGTATGATTCCTTGTAATATGCAGGAAAAAATATCAAGCCAAACGGCACTTTCGTGAGGTTTAATGCCATATTTTTTTGCGAGCTCTTTTGCTATGGAGCCTGAGAAAATAATTGCAACGGTATTGTTGGCTAGCAAAATATCAAAAAGTGATGCTAGTGCAGCGATTACCAGTTCAGCCGACCTCTTGCCAGCATTTTTTGGAAGAAGGTTAGAAATTTTTTCTGCAAGTTCCTTTGGGTTATGGTTTGATAGACCTGAAAGTCCACCAATTAGAATTGAAAGTAACATTATTTCATTCATATCGCGAAATCCAGTGGAAATATCTTGAGCAAAAGAGAGAATAGTATAGCTACCAAAGATTATGCCAACTAGGCCAGAAAAGCATAATGCTATTGTCATAACTATAAATACGTTTATGCCTATGGTCGCCAGAAAAACGAGTAATATGTATGGTGTAATCAGTAAAAATGAATAATCTCGTTCTATAAGATCAATTTCTGAGTTATCAGCGAATAATAAAACACAGATTGTTACAAAAGAAGCGACTAATGCAATTTTTATGTTTAGCTTTAGTTTTTCTTTTAAATTAGCATGTTGTGAAGAAACTGCAGCAATCGTAGTATCCGATATAACAGACATGTTATCACCAAACATTGCGCCGCCCACTAAAGTTGCCGCTCCAATTGGAGCTGCAAATGCACCTTGTAAGCTTAGCTCAGTTACCAGGCTGGCAAGTGCTGCAATTGTGCCCATAGAAGTACCAATTGCAGTGGAAATCAAAGCACTAGTTATGAATACTCCAATTAATAAAAGATTTTCAGGAATAACAGCCAGAGTAAAATTCACCGTTGATTCAACGCTTCCTATAGATTTTGTAACACTACTTAAAGCTCCAGCAAGCAAGAATATAATGCACATGGTGATGATATCAGGATGTCTTGCTCCGCTGAGGAAGTTGGACATTGTTCCTTTGGTATCACTTTTATTCATAAGCCAAGCGATGATTATTGAAGGCAGAATGGCTGAAGTTGGGGGGACTTGATAAAATGCGTTTTCAATTCCTTGAATAGAGTAATATACTCCTGAACCAAAGAATATTAGTACAAATAGTAAGATAGGAATAAAATTAATAAATACGGCCATAGAAATACATCTTTTTCAGTTAATAAAAACTATTAATAAGTGAGAAACGAGTGTATCGATGACGTGCTTAACGGTACCTCGTTGGATCAGAGGTACATTCGGACTTGAGTAAAATTAAATTCTATGTGATATGTCATGGCGGTCATGGTACCTTAATGCAGTTCTTTAGTCAAATAAATTTTAATGTTTTGTAATTTGACTGGACAAGATTACAGTTTATTAGTATGTTAGAATATATATTTTTTATAAAGACCATTTCAATATTTTTGCTAATTTTAAAATAAAGATAAAACATGACTAAAAATATATACAAGCCAATCAATTTTAAAGATAAGTTTTCTAAGTTTAATGAAGTTTGGGCCCCCAAAATTCTAACACAATTTGATGACTACTACCTTAAAGCAGCTAAGATGAGAGGTGAATTTGTTTGGCACTCGCATGCAGATATTGACGAGCTGTTTATTGTTGTTTCTGGAACTTTAAAGATTTTATTCCGGGATGGTGAAGTGGAAATTTCTGCTGGTGAGTGTTTTGTAGTTCCAAAAGGTACTGAGCATAGACCAATTGCTAATAAAGAAGTGTATTGCTTATTAATCGAAAAAGCTGGAACTCTAAATACTGGAGATCAAGGAGGAGAAAGAACAGTTTCTCAGGAAGAATGGATCTAAAAATCGGAACCATTTTGATTGGTACTAAAGTAAACATAAGGTAAACAAAATGCAAATTATAACATATGAGGAATTTGAGCGTGTTGAGTTGCGTTCTGGTACTATTGTAAAAGTAGAAGAATTCCCACGTGCTAAAAAACCTGCTTTCAAAATATGGGCTGATTTTGGCAATGAAATTGGTATTTTGCAAACATCGGCTCAAGTCACTGTTCATTACACGCTTGAAACTTTAGTTGGTAAGCAGATTGTTGGATGTGTAAATTTGGGCGAAAAGAATATTGCAGGTTTCTTATCACAGTTTTTACTAGTTGGTTTTGCTGACGAGAAGGGTAGTATTTGCCTGATTACCGTCAATCCAAAAGCTCCGAATGGGAAAAAGATGTGTTGACAAGTATAGACGCTCTCAGGTTTGGGTCGAGAGGCTTGATTTTATGCAATCTGAAGCTCGAAGAGCGTAGAATGGCGGAGGGTGGCATCCTTCAAAATAACCACCTCCAAACTGGGTGGGGAATGTCAACTCCGGTAAGGTGATAATAAGTCAATGATTAGATAGTTACAATATATTTCGAGTTCACCATGTCCTGATAATTACACTATTTGTAACTTTAGGGACATGGCAACCTTAAAATACCCTATTTGAGTTATTGCTATTCGTGGCGATAAGAAACAACGTTATTATCGCTTTTAGTTGTTCTGGATAATAATTCGCTTATTCCCAACAAGCTTACCATGTCCGTAAAGTAACGAAATATGACACTTTAAGGACATGACAACACCGTTATTACCCCTTAAAGAAAGGCCGTGTCCTAAAAGTGACAAAAATCGTCACTTTTAGGACACGGAGAACTCAATCTCGCTTGACTTTATGGATTTTAAGATATACTATGTCCTATATGTGACGAAATATATCACTTTTAGGACATGGCATGTTTATTGAGTATCTTGAAAAATTACGATCCAACGGCAATAGGTATTTTACCTCCCAAAAGATCATGCAAGATTTGAATCTTTCTTCTGATACTGCAAGAGCGGGTTTATATCGGCTAAAAAGAGATGGAAAGCTTATTAGTCCAGTTAGCGGACTATACGTTATTGTCCCCCCTGAACACAAAACATATGGCTCTATTCCAGCCGAAGAATTAATTCCTATCATGATGAAGCACATCGATGCTGAGTATTATGTTGCGCTACTCAGCGCAGCAGGATTTTATGGTGCTTCGCACCAAAAGCCTATGGTTTTTCAAGTTGTCACTAATAGACGAATTAAGCACTCATTAAAATTTGGCCTGGTCCATATAAAGTTAATTTACAAAAAATCTTTAGCTGCTGCGCCTATTAAGGATTTTGTTGTTAGTACTGGTTATTTAAAAGTTGCAACACCAGAATTGATAGCGATTGATTTACTGAAATTTCCAAAGCATGCGGGAGGTATGAATAATATCGCGACCGTTTTGTCTGAACTCATAGAAAGCATTGATGTGCACAAGCTTATAGAGCTCGCTGAAAACCTGGATGAACGCTATCAATTGCAACGTCTAGGCTACATCATAGAGAAAATAGATGTGATGGATGACGATATAAAAAAAGCTATTATTGAGGTGCTCGCAGAATATGTATCATCTAACGCGAAATCCTATACCCCCCTGGCATCTAACATATCCAGGATAGGCTATCCACGATGTAGAAAATGGAAAATTATTGAAAATACTGACTTTGAGAGTGATTTATGATACCAGAAAATTTTATTGAACAATGGCAAAATTGTGTTCAATGGCGAACACTTCCGCAAATAGAGCAAGATTTAGTGATCAGCAGAGCTTTAGTTGATTTATACAACGAGCCTTATATAAAAGATGCGCTTGTATTTCGTGGAGGTACTGCGCTTAATAAATTATTCTTAAAGCCACCAGCAAGATACAGCGAAGATATCGATTTTGTGCAGAAAAGACCTGAGACTATCGGAAAAACCATTGATTCAATCAGGATATTATTAAAGCCATGGCTGGGTGATCCAAAATGGAAAATTACCGAGCGTAGTGCAAAGTTGATTTATAAATATGAATCTATTAATAAAGTACCCACCAAATTAAAAATTGAAATCAATACAACTGAGCATTTTCAGGTATTGCCTTTGCGTGTAGAAAAATTTGAGGTGCAATCTGAATGGTTTAATGGCTCTGCTGATATTATCACTTATGAAATTGATGAACTTATGGCAACTAAGCTGCGTGCTCTATATCAGCGCCGAAAAGGTAGAGACTTATTTGACGTATGGTATGTAACCAAGCAAAAATTGATTGCCCTAGACAGAGTTTTTGAAATTTATTCTAAATATTGCGCTAATGACAACACCCATATTCGAAGAGAAGATTTTTTAAATAATTTGGCATTAAAGAAGAATCATCCGGATTTCCAGTCCGATATGAGCTCATTATTACCCATAGAATTGAATTGGAGCTTTGAAGAAGCCTATCAATTCGTTATAGATAACGTAATTAGCAAGCTGCCATGAAATTAATTTGGCTGACAGACATTCATCTTAATTTTCTGACGCTAGAGAACAGGATGGAGTTTTATCAAAAAGTCATAGCCGCATCTGGCGATAAAATATTGATTAGCGGTGATATCGCTGAGGCCCCATCGGTTTCAGAGATTCTAAAAGAAATGGCAAAAACGATTCAAAAGCCAATATATTTTGTGCTTGGCAACCATGATTATTACCGCGGAAAAATCGATTCGTTGCGCAAAGAAATGCATAAGCTCATTAAAAACGAACCGCTACTTCATTGGCTTCCAGTATCTGGTGTTCATGATTTAGGAAATCAAACCATTCTGCTGGGTGAAGATTGTTGGGCTGATGGGCGTTACGGTGATTATACCAACAGTCGTGTTACGCTAAATGATAGCCGAATGATCATCGATCTGTTTCAGAGCAACATCCTTGGTAAATATCAGTTACTTGAGAAAATGCAACAATTAGCTGATCAAGATGCACAGCAATTGAAAAATAGACTGTATAATGCCATTAGCGATCATCTTCCTAAAAAAGTGATTATTTTGATCCACGTACCACCATTTAAAGAAGTCTGCCTGCATGAAGGAAAAATAAGCACCGATGATTTTCTTCCGTTTTTCTCATCAAAAATAACGGGGGACGTACTGATGCAAATCGCTGACGAAAACGCAGAGGTTCAATTCTTAGCACTTTGTGGCCACACGCATAGCAAGGCATTCTGGCAGCCATGTGAAAATCTGACTGTTAAAGCTGGATCAGCTGAATACACCAGGCCTGAAATTCAGGAAGTGATTACGGTATGAGTAAAGTCATTATTAAATATTTGAGTTCATTTTTATGCTATTAGATATTTCACCACTTCGTAAATACAGAGATTATCGTTATCTTTTTATAGGTCAATTAATTTCTGTATTTGGCAGTATGATTACATATGTAGCACTTCCATTTCAAATTTACGAATTAACCCATTCTACGCTAGCCGTTGGGATAATTGGATTAATAGAGTTAATTCCACTTTTAATCACGGCTTTTATTGGCGGTCTGCTTGCAGATGCTATAGACAGGAAAAAATTATTAATCATTTCTGAATTTTTTATACTTCTAATTATTTTCGCACTGGCTATCAACGCCTCATTGGAACTTCCTAAAACATGGATTATTTATTGCTCGGCAGGAATTATTTCTGCATTAAATGGGTTTCATCGACCCGCTTTAGATTCATTGGGTGTCCGGCTTGTCGACAAAACTGATATTCACGCCTATAGCGCTTTGAACTCCTTCAAATCTGTTCTGGGTACTATTGCAGGCCCGGCAATAGGTGGGGTTTGTATTGTCACTTTTGGATGGGTAATTACCTATTTAATTGATGTGGCAACTTTTGTTATTTCTATTATTGCCTTATCGCTTATTCGACACTTTCCCAAAAATCAGCCTACAGATAATCCTATTAGTTTTCGTAGTGTGAAAGAAGGGTTGCACTATGCTGTAAGTCGACAAGAATTATTGGGCACTTATATTATCGATTTTGCCGCAATGGTTTTTAGTATGCCAAACGCGCTTTTCCCTGCCATGGCTGAAAGCTTTGGGAAAACAGAATTAATTGGTTTATTTTATTCTGCCCCCGCTATTGGTGCCTTAGTTGCTAGCTTGTTAAGCGGTTGGACTCAAAAAATTTATCGCCATGGTTGGGCGATTGTGATCGCCGCAAGTTGCTGGGGATTAGCGATTACTGGATTTGGTTTAGTATCCAATGTTTGGTTGGCGCTCTTCATTCTAGCCTTGGCTGGTGGCGCTGACATGATTAGCGGTATTTTTCGTGCAACTATTTGGAACCAAACAATTCCCGACCATTTACGAGGACGTTTAGCGGGGATAGAAATGATTGGATATACCAGTGGGCCATTATTAGGCAATACGCAGGCAGGTATGCTCGCTGCTGCCATTGGCACGCATAATGCCATTATACTCGGTGGCGCATTATGTATTGCAGGTGTAGGGATTTGCGCGAGTTTTTTACCTAAATTTCTTCGTTATAATGCCTCTATTCATAACAAAAAACTGTAATCCGCTGGAGATGAAATGACCACCATTATTGAAACAGAAAGGCTTATTTTAAGAACCTGGAAAAACGCCATCATAATATGTTTATCATTAGCCTTGCTATGTTCATGCGCCCCCGACCATACAAAGCAAGTAGCAATTCCCAACACAGAAATTAAACATATAACTGCGGCTGCAAATAAGGTTCCATACAAACTTTTTATTAGTCTTCCTGAGGGATATCACTCGAAGGGACATCACTCCTATAGAGAAAGCTACCCTGTATTATACTTGCTTGATCCAGATGTGGAATTTGCACTCGCAGAAAATATCGCTAGAACCATGGTAAATTATGACAATATCGAACCATTTATTATTGTTGGGATTGGTTATCAAGACCAAGATTTATCAACGATGGATTCAAAAACATTTTGGGATAAATGGACGCAAAATCGCGCAAGAGATTATATTCCCATTCAAGTATCCGCTGGCAGAGAAGATTTTGAAGGTGGTGATCATGAATATAAGGGGCTTAGCGCTCATACTGGTGGCAGCGAAAAATTCAAAGATTTTATAGAACAAGAGCTAATCCCTTATGTTAATCAAACATACAGAACATCAAATGAACGCGCTTTGTCTGGCCATTCACTAGGCGGGTTATTTACAACATGGATGATGCTTAACCATCCATCTGTTTTTGAAAAGTACATCATATTGGGGCCTTCTTTATGGGTCGAAAAAGGCCAAATGATAAAGCAAGCAAATAAGTTACAATCTTCGGCTAAAATAACAGCTTATTTTGCTGTTGGATCGAAGGAATATGATGCTAATCGTAGCATGGTGGACGAAGTGAAATTATTTTACTCTGACTTACCAAAAAACAAGAACTTTAAATCCAAGTTAGAAATCATAGATGATGAAAATCATGTGAGCATGGTTCCAGCTAGCTTAACCAAAGGATTTAAATTTTTATTCGGGAAATAATTATGTTTGAATCCAACATTATCAACATCTACGGCAAAAAAGGCAAACAGTGGCTAGATGATTTGCCAAGTCTAGTTGCAAAGATTGAAGCGGAATACGGATTATCAAATTTAAAACCAGTAGAAGCCTTAAGCTACAATTATGTGCTATCTGGCCTTCAAGGTTCTAAAGCTGTTATTTTAAAATTAGGATTGGATATTGATGGATTCAAACGTGAAGCCGCAGCACTGATGGCTTTTTCAGGGTTTGGTGTTGTCGCAGTGCTTTCAGAAAATAACGGGTTGCTTTTGCTTGAATGCGCAGTACCAGGCGTTTCTTTAAGGTCCTATTTTCCTGAAAAGGATGATGAGGCAATTAATATCACTGCAAATGTTATCAAACGATTGCACAAAGCGCCGATACCAAGTACCCATGCATTTCCTCATATCAGAGATTGGCTTGCAGTATTAGATAGCGACCTAAAAATCCCAGCCCAAACTCTTCAAAAAGCCAGAGAAATTCGTGATCAGCTTTTAAAAACGGCTGATCCAGATATCTTGCTTCATGGCGATTTACATCATGATAATATTTTGAAAAATGGAAATGATTGGGTGGCGATCGATCCAAAAGGCGTTATTGGTGAGCCAGCCTATGAAGTGGTTGCCTTTATTCGAAATCCTATACCAGAATTACTGAATTACGATGATACACAAAATATTATTCATAACCGTGTCACTCGATTTGCTGAGTTCCTTGAATTACCATCGCAGCGAATCCTTGATTGGTGTTTTGTGCAAGCGGTGCTGAGCTGGGTGTGGGCAATCGAGGATGATTGTGATGATACTTACTCTAAAAATTTCACAGAATTCTTTGAGAGATATACAGATGTATGATCACGATAAATCTAAGTGACAACGATATCTATTGCCGTATTCACTATCAAAAGGTTCGCATTTAAAGCCTAATTTTTTATAAAATCCAACAGATTCATCATCGGTTTCCAATAATATAGAACTTAGCACGTGATCATTTATTACTTTTTGAATCAGACAATTACCAATGCCGTGCTTTTTAAAATCATCAGACACGCTAATATGTTTAATGATAGCTTGAGTACCTTTAAGTTTAAAGCCAATAACAGCAATTAAATTTTTAGATGAAAAAGCGCCAATTAAAAATTGATTTGGCTGCTTATAATTTTGTAATACTTGCGCAATTTTTTCTGCAGATGGAGAGCCGATACTGGTCCTAATAACAGAGCTAATCAATGGATGCTCGGGGTTTATTATTTCAAAGGTAATACTTTGTTGAATTAAATTTAAATATTTTCTTATTATTGTTTCGATAGTATTTATTGAAAAATTAGGGCAATAACGTGGGTATGTTCGTTCAAGACCGTAGGAATGCTTTTCTAAAAGTTCAATGTCATATTCTATCATGTCCACTATATCAAATTTGTCGCTATATTTTTCTTCGCTATGAATTCCATGTCCACCATCATAAAGCAATCGATTGGGCAAGCGTACTAAAACATGCCAACACTCATCTGAGTTTTGAACCATGATAAAAACAATATGTGCCTTTTCACTAAACTTTTGATTCCATAGCTTTAAAAAGGAATTAGCAAATGGACCGCATGGACCAGAATTAATGGCAGGCTCACCAAAATTATCACCGGGTATTTTAACGTAGCCATAGAGCTGATTAACCTCATCCGATAAAGCATTTAAGATATCAGAAGTATTATTCTGGCATGGATTCAATATCACTTCTTTCTCGCCACAGTCAGAATGCTTTGAGTTGTATCCTCAATAAATTTTTCACCCTGCATGCCATAATGACCAAGGCTTTCAAAGCCATTGTTCTCTAATATTGCTCTCAGCTCAGTTGCATTATAGATTTGAAGGGAAAATGTGTTATAGAATCTCTCTGGTTTCTCGGCATTTTTTTGAATCAACAAAACATCATATGAGGTGAGGATACCTCGTTCGCGATCGATTGTAGAGCATTGTGCTCCGAGAACCTGAGTGTCGCCTACCTTTTTATGAATCTGGCAAGCAAAATCAGCAACAACTGTGTCGGTCATAGCGTTCACATTAAAAATATCGAAGATGTAAATTCCACCATCATTTAAATTTTCGTGAATATTGCGCAATGTTTTTTCAAAATCCGATTTTGTCACATGACCAATGGCATTAAAAATGGTGATAACGGCATCAAATTTACCCAC
This sequence comes from Rickettsiales bacterium, assembly GCA_031414475.1. GTDB lineage: Bacteria > Pseudomonadota > Alphaproteobacteria > Rickettsiales > Rickettsiaceae > Megaera_A. The sequence goes on along the minus strand of JANNVO010000235.1, from coordinate 13,125 downwards.
CTTTAGTGTGCGCATATCACCATCGATAAAGGAAAGATCGATTTTTTCTCTAAGTGCTCGCTCCCTTGCAATTTTTAGCAAATCAGGACTAAAATCTGCGCCTGTTACCTTGTATCCACGCTCATTTAAGAAAAATACCTGTGATCCCGTTCCACATGTGAGGTCGAGGATTGTATTGACTTGATATGTGCCCAGTAATTTTTCAATAACGGCATTTTTTGCGACTGTATCATCGCTGATGTTCCCTGCATCGAAATACTCAGGTAATTTTTGATATTCCAGAGGAAGACCTAGATTGCTTTTTGTACGTTTATTTTTTTGCATGATGCTTCTCCAAATCAAATTGCTCTGTTATTATTTTCTGCATTCATAAACAACAGCCTCATCGTTTTCATCTGGGGCAGCTGAGCTATCAAAAGCCTTTATTGCGCGAACTTTAAACCCACAACTTTTGAGGATTTCAGTTAACTCTAGTGGATCGTAAATTCTGACTTTCAATTCTTCAATCTCTGTATGAATAATGCTGTTGTTGTGAGCGAGTTCGTATTTGCCGATCGAATTGCAAACATTGTCCTTCATGGTTGCTAATGAACTTAGCATGATCATCTGACCATTCGGTTTGTGCCATACAGAGCCACGCCATACATCAAGTGGTGGCACAGCTTTAAGCGTTTCACCTTCAAACAATAAAACACCCTCATCGCTTAGGTGATCATAAAGTGTTTTAAGCGCTGCTTTCACCGCGGTAGGATCGATAATTAAACAAAAAGACCCGCTGGGAATAAAAATTAAATTGTATTTTTCTGGACGCTTTAAATCTTCAACAAAACATTTCCATACAGTGGGCTCTAAATTTTTAGCCTTGGCTTTAAAATGCAAGGCTTCAAGCATATGATCGCTTGCATCAAAGCCATGCACATCGAATCCCTCTGCAAGTAATGGTAGTAAAAATCGTCCTGTACCACACATCGGCTCTAAAATAGGACCGTTCGCTCTCATGGCAGAGTCACGATAAAAAGCATATGCATCTTCCGGTGGGTTTGGCTTGCTTAATTCGTAAACCTCTGTACAAAGGCTGAGGTAGGTGTTGAGGGTTTTTATATCTGAATCTTTATCCATAAAATTTATTTCTCATGTTATTAAAACCTTTAGGGTTTTGGTTGCTATCGATAAAATGAATTATTTCTCTAGCAACATCAAATACTGATGAATTGCTCGTATCAACTGTTAAATCATAGTCCCTAGTTCCGCTGTGCACCCTATAAAATTGATCGTTTGATAACCCTAAGGCTCTATCTCGTCGTAAAAATTCACGCTCCTGCATAATGGCTAGGTCGCATTTAATGCCAATAAAATAGGTAATATGTTCAGCCAATTTGGCTACATACGATTTCAAATGCTGATCGTCAAATAAAACTTCATCTATAATGAGATTGTTAGATTGATTTGCAAGTAACAAAGCAAAATCAGCCATAACACCAAATAATTTATCTCCAGTAGGCTTTGACTCAACCCTCATTAAAGGGCCGCGATTATTTTCTCCTGGCACAAAAGCAAAATATTCAGCATCTTTTCCTGGAGATGGATATGGTGTCATTTCAATAAATGTATCAACACCAAAGGTTAGCCATTGTTCGTTACTTAAATGTTGGATAGCTCTTGCAATAGACGTTTTACCGCTAGATCCTGCACCATTTAATAAAATAATTTTACTCATAATGCTCCAATTCCATCATCTATTGCCTCAGCAATAATTATTTTCTGAATTTTAGCCTCTGAACTGTTTTTATCTGCAATTTGGCACAATTCAAATGTTGCTTTCCAAAGTGCCCAGGCACGTGCATGAAGCCATGTATCTGAGTCCATAGCCATTTTTGATATAAAAATCTCACGAGCTTTGCCGGATAAATACGTCCAGGCAATTACTAAGTCACAGGCAGGATCACCAACAGCAGCACCGCCAAAGTCAATAACTGCCGATAGTTTTCCACCATCCATCAGTATATTGCCAATAGCAAAATCTCCATGAATCCATACAGGCTTTTTATCCCATTTTGTAGCACACGCTTGCTCCCATAAAGCTAATGCTTGGGTTACGTCTATAATCTCAGCCAGCTCTGCGATCTGTTCTCGCGCTCCTTTATCGTAAACACTGACATGATCACCACGCCACCAGTTGTGTTGCCCTGCCTCAGGACCTTCAACATCGGTAATCGCTTGTAGCTCTTTTAAAAACTTGGCGAGTTCAAAGGCAAGTTGTTCTTTGTCTTGATCGGTTAACGTTAGTAGGTTGATACTTTTTCCAGGTAACCACTTGTATATAGAAAATGGATAAGGATAATCTGTCGATGGATTTCCCATTTTAATCGGAGCCGGAATGCTAACGCTTAAACGTTTTGCTAATTGCGGCAGCAGCTCTTGCTCTTTTGGAACTTTTAAGGCGTAATCTGCGGCAGTTGGCATGCGAATGAGCATATGGTCGCCGAGCCTATAGGTGCGGTTATCATGCCCTTGTTTGTCAACATCAACGATAGTTAAGCTAGCGTATTCGGGAAATTGTTCCGCTATGAGTTTGCGCGCAAGATCAAGGGTTGGCATAATCGATTTGTCGTTCATAACACCACCTCCATAACGGTTACAGGATGAGATTGGAATTCATCCATACATATTTGGCTCCATCCAAGACGCTTGTAGTATTCAGGTACGCTAGGATCAAAAGCAAACAGGTATAGCTTTTTGAAGCCACGCTCCTTTGCTTGTCTAACTGCAACATCAACTAGCATTTTGCCGATCCCTTGTTTTTGATATTTTGGATCAACGACCACATCTGCAAGCCACGGCCCTAAATCGGGACGAAACTCCTCCTTAAGTTTAAATGTGCAAAATCCTACTGGAATTTCATCACACAACGCAACGAATGAAGTTGTTTCATCTGGATGATTGAGCTCATCATATGTCAATAACTCTATCTCTTGTAAGCTCTGGAAACCAAATTTTACCTAAAACATCGTGCCAAATATGTGCAAGTTCCGGTATAGCGTCTGGATGGTTTTTCAGCAGGTCAATTTTGATCATACAATACCTCCCACAAACCACTCAGAGGCGATAGATAAATTTTGATTCACCAGAAACCTGCGTTTCGGTTCATCATGGGCACCACAGACAACAAGCATTTGAGTTGCTTCTTTCGTTTTGGCGATTGCTTTGATCTCTTGAACCAATTTGTACCCTACTGAATGCCATTCAACCTCATCAGCGACACAAAAGTCATCTATCATTAAGGTTAGCCCACCAGGATTATAAACTTCTGGCGCTGGCATCAACTTTCCAATAACAAAGCCTACGATTACGTCATCACGGATAGCCGTCAGCATAATATGATCATCTCGGCCAAGTAATTCTTCAAACCATTTTTCTTGGACAACTTCTGCCTTGGCACCAGCATATTTCCAAAATTGGGGTTGCGCTTTTTCGTAAAATCTGCGCTTTGCTCTGGAAAGCAAAACCATAGCATCAATATCAGAAGAAGTTGGTTGGAGGACTAATATTGTTTCATTATTTTTTGTTAGATGTTTTGTGTGATGTAATATATTAGAAGCAAGTTCTTTGCCACTGAGTAAGGAACTATCAAACCAAATGTCATAGAATTCTTTGCATAGCTCAAAAACATTACTTTGCGCAATTATAGTTGCTTCATTTCTAACTGGATTGTTATTATTTTCTTTAAATCTTCTGAGTCTTTTTTCGACTGGACAATTAATTCCGACAAATAAAACTTCTGCATTTTTAAAAAAAGCAATGTAATGTTTTGCAGTTGCAATCACATTCTCTCTGTCATCTCCGTCAAAAGTAGTATCAATAACAATATTTTTACCATTCCTTAAAAAGATTTTTGCGGTTTGAAGGAGAATTTCATCGCATATTGGTCTTCCAATTTCTCTTGGGGTTGACTTAGAATCCAATATGGTAAATAAATATTTCTTTGCTTCGTCGATTTGGAGGTGAATGAATTGATTGTAAGATTGCCTGCATATTTCTTTTGCTATTGTTGTTTTGCCGGCACAAGATGGGCCGTTAATTATAATAACCTGATTCATAACTCCTTCCTCAAATATAATTTCATTCCCTCGTGACTTGCTTCAAAACCAAGTTTTTCATAAAAGTGTTTTGCTTTTGGTCGCTTTTTGTTTGTTGTGAGCTGGATAATAGAACATCCGTGTTCTTTGGCATAAAGAGTCGCTTGATCAAACATCCAAGAACCAATTTTCTGACCTCTATATTTATCTGCCACTCGCACAGCTTCTATTTGCATGCGGGTACTTCCCATGAAAGTCAGTGATGGCATAATAGTAAGGTGGCAAATGCCAATAATCTCATCGCCATTTTCTACGACCATTAAATATTGGTTTGGATCGCTATCGATTTTGTGAAACGCTTTTATGTAGTTTTCATCGAGTTCAGGTGATTTTGATTCTCGCACTTGCCCGAGTTCATCTTCTAAGAGTAGCTCTATAATATGGGGTAAATCAGCAATTCTTGCTTTTCTGTGGGTGAGACTGTTCATAGCTTACCTTTTTAATACATTGTTAATGAATCTAAACCCTCTCAGCATTCCAGATAAACCTACAGATACATGATCCTCACCTTGAACAAGTTCAAATTTGCCAATTATTTGTTCATGATCCGTAATTTTGCGACATTCATTTTCTAATTTTTGCAAATAATTAGTTGTTCTATCGTCATTCTCAAGGCTACCAATGGCAATATATACCTTGCTTTTGCTTCCTTCAGAAAATGTGTATTTATCGCCAAACATTTCTTTCTGAGCATAGTATCTAGGATCAAGAATTGGAGATATGGCAATATAATTGCTAAAAATTTCTGGATATTTTAATAAAGCAAAGCACACAAAAACGCCACCAAAAGAATGGCCGAGTATAGTATGTTCGTTGCTTGTTCGAAAATTATTTTCTAAAAATGGGATTATTTGATTTTTAATAAGCAACATGAAATCATTGGCTTTTCCGGTGCATTGTAAGATCCGATTTACAAGATCTTTAGGGGCTTCTTCTATAAAAATATTGGGATCAAGTCCAAAAGGTAAAAAATCACGCGATCTTACTATTTCGGAAATATCTGATCTTTCTTTTTGTGATAAAGAGCAAAAATCGACACCCTCATGACCTATGCCACAAATTATATAATTTTGGGCTACAGAATTTATTCCATATAGGCTTGAGAAAAGAAAATTTGGGTCTAACACTACTAAAATCGGATAAGTTTTTGCATCTCCAGCATAATCATCTGGTACTCTAATAAATAGGCTATACTCTGCTCCGTTATACTGTGATTTTATATTTACTGTATTAGTAAATGATAGCTTTAAAAAATCTTTGTCATTCATAATTTTCCTCTAATATGATTCATAATGGCTTCTACCGCATCTTCCGGGCTCAAATTACTGACATTTAGCTCAAGTAAATTAGGGTGGAAGATGGAGATAAGTGGCCCATTATCTTCAGCATCACTTGGGTCAACAGACTTCCATCTTTCTCTTCTTTCAGGTCTTGTCAGGCGCTTTAAGTGCTCTTCTTTGCTAATTTGAATTTGTACCGGAATAAACAAAGACCCTCGTTTTTCTGCCATTTTTTGTACTTGCCCGTAGAGTTGTTTATCTTCCTCAGTGTCTGCCAAACAGTTTGTAAGCACATAGCTATTCTGAGTGCTCTTAGCCAGGAAATCGAAAACTTCCGCCCTTATGCGAGCGATAGCATCCCAAGCAAAATCAGGTATCTTGGCATATCCATCATATTGCAATAGCTCAAAAATAGGATTATTGACCAGCTGATTATCGCACACTATAAAACCATGCCTTGATGCTAATTCTTTAGCTATGGTGTATTTACCGACCCCAGGCTTGCCTGTTAGGTAGATGATGGTTGTTGATTGTGTCATATCATCACGCTCCTAAAAACATCTGAAGCTGGGTATTTTAACCATTGAGGTACAAGCTCTCGCAGGGGCTCAGCTCTAAAATCAATTTCAGATAATTGATGCAAGGGCACCCAAATTAATTCAATATGAGCTTCAAGCTGCGGTATTTTCTTTTCAATTTTCAAAGATTCTGATTCAGCCTCAAAAATAAAATTATATTCATGGTTGTGACAGATACTGCTATGACCAGGTTCGAAGCTGTATTCTAAACATCCTAAAAATCTCTTGATCTTGCATTCAGCACCAGTTTCTTCCATTAATTCACGAAGGAGCGATGTTTCAACTGATTCTCCATGTTCAACATGCCCTCCTGGGAGAAAATAAAAACTGATTGGCAGGTCAAGTGTTTTGCAAAGCAAAATATGATCTTGATCTATTATCACGCCTCTACTCAAAACGTGGATATTATTCTTCGTGCTCATCTTCAACCTCACATTTTGTGCCTTGATGAAATATCATTTTCCACTCATCACCATATCGCTGCCAAATTGAAGATCGCAGCGAGGCAATGTCATCCTCTGTTGTTTTGTAGGTTGCTAGCGTCACGTCCTTGGATAATTCATTAATCTTGAAGTCGCTGACCACAAATTTTCTTGGGATGTCATCTAATTTGATACAATCCTGCTTGTTATAAACCTTGCCGGAGCTGCCAAACTCAAGAAAATCATCTGCGATTAATTTATTTAATTGCCCAGTGGATTGTCTGACGTAAGGGTCTAAAAGGGACTGCTCTAACGCTTCAATAAGTTTTGGCAAAATGCCAGCCTCAGTTATCCTTGATTCTTTTGGGGCATCTGACCTGAATCCATTCCAAAATAATCCACCATAGGGTTCTAGGATTTTCTTTACTAATAATTCTAATGCAGCAGAATGGCCCGTTTGGAAAAGGCCTTCAAAAGCTTGCGTGAATTCTAAAGCAAGATCAGGATTATCGCTTTTTAGATAACGGATAATTGATTTTCCACTGGCGCACCACTTATTTTGGCTTCTAAAATAAAACTGTCCCAGAGCTTCAAGTAACCATGCAGCGGATGCAATCTGCTCATCGCGCCCGGCTGGATATTTAATATCATCCAGAACATCGGTAATTAAAAACCGTTCCTTGTCAATTTGCTCTTGATCCCATGTGCCTGGTCCTGCATTTAAAACTTCATGCGCAAGTGTTTTAACATTTTCAGAAAAAGCGCTGGGGCTGGTTACCTCACGTCCATTCAAAATCATATAGCTCAAGCCAGAGATACCATTTCCGGTTCTTGATTCTTCAAAAAAATACCGCAAGGTAGAAAGATCGTGAATAAATGCGTCAATAGGCCAGCCATCGTAAATAAAGAATTCACGATAAGCATTTGGCAATGATTCAAAAACAATAACAAGGTCAAGATCGGATGAATCAGTTCCCTGATTTGCCGCAACTGATCCTGCCCAAAATATAGATTTAGCATCAGGATAACGTTCTTTAATAAGTTTTTGGATGGTTGGTAACGGGTCATTTCTTGAGGATAAATCTTTTATCATCCACACCTCTCCAGTATCTTCCTGTTCTGATACTTTTTTAAAACCTGCTTTTTCATAAGCTTTAATTGCTGCAATGTTAGTGTTCTCTGGATCAGCAAAAACATGAGTATATGAAGCGCCATGTTCCTTTAAAAACTGTGCGATGGCTTGAGAACCGACGCCTTGTTTTAAATACGCTTCTTCACCAATGAAAATGTCAAATGCACCCAAGTTTTCTGCTAAGCCTAAGAGTGACTTACTCCTAGGAAAATCGTATGCGTTATAAATCTGAATGTAACCAACGGGATTTTGGTTATGATGGATAATGAAACCTTGAATAGGTTTCTGCTGCCCATCCACGAGCTTATAGCCTTTGACGTATGAGCTATATTTCTCATGAACCAAATCCAGCGCATACGTCACATCCTGATCCCACCACGCTTTAACGTGCGGCGCTTCCAGCCACTTCAGCAGCAGCGGGAAATGTGATTCAGCTAATGGAGTAAAAGTGATTTTCATAGCATATTAATCTCTTTAACGCGTGTTAAAACCTTCAGGTAAGTCAAAAACTGTTCCATATCTTTTTCTACTGGAGAAAAATACTCCTTCTCATTTGTTTTCATAATTTCTGCGGCTTTTTTGACGAGCTTCTTACCGGCAGGTGATAGGCTGGAATATTTTGCACGTTCATCCCCCTCTATTTGCTCACGTAAAACAAGCCCGCGTTTTTGTAGCGTGCGCAGGATTTGCGATGTCATGGTTACATCAGAATTAGTAAGCCTCGCCAAATCATTTTGGGTCGCTTTATCCTGATGCTTTTCTAACTCAAATAGCGTCCCCATAAAGACATACTGCGTATGCGTTAAACCAACAGCCTCCAAGGCTCTGTCCGTGATGCGCTTCCACGTAAAATAGGCCTGAGCAAAAGTGAAACTTGGACCCTCTAGCACAGGGATCGAGTATTCTTTTGTGGCGTTATCTGGCATGCACGTCTCTCCGTAAATGGGCCTGCCAGGTCGAAGCCTTGGCGTAGGCTGGTTGCTTTTAAAAAAGAGCTTAATCATAACATGATTATACATATTATAGTTGCACAAAACATGGTTTTATGTCAAGATAAAGCTGTGGGAATTCCATAATTTTGTCAGTTAGCGGAAACATTGAATATGCAACTATTTGATCTAAAAGGTAAAACAGCCATTATCACCGGGGCTTCAAGTGGTCTGGGTGAGCAATTTGCCCGTTGCCTATCAAGTGCGGGTGCACGCGTTCTATTGGCTGCGCAACTGAGGGAGGTAAGTCGTGGTAGACAAAGATAAGACATTACCCAAAACGCTTTTTCCATTTATATGGCATTTTTTGCGAGAGTATAAATCTGCTGTCATTATTTATGTTGCACTTGCGATCGTTGCTGGTTTTTGGGGACCATTTAACAGCATGCTTATTAAGCAGATCATCAACTTACTACCCAATGTAACTGGCGGTGACATCTCGATTTTAATAGTACCGGCGATCCTTATTGTGGTGAATTTTATCGTATTTGATAATTTCACTTGGCGAGGAATTACTTATATCCGTGCCAAATTTATCCCTGTGATTCTCAACCACATTATTGGGGAGTCTATGGATCATGTGCTTGGAAAATCGCATCAATTTTACCAAGACAACTTATCAGGAAAAATATCAAAACAAATTACTAATTTAACAGATGGTATTGAAAAGCTTCTATGGCCCGTCATTGCTAACTTTTTAAGGGGCGCCTCATTGCTATTAACCGCGATTGCAGCTTCTTATTTTGTCAATCCAATCTTTTGTTTCATATTAGTTGCTTGGTTCATACTCTTTGCAAGCGCAAGCATTTTAATGTCCAAAAAACTAGTGATGCTGGCGGACGCCCAAGCTTCGGCCGAATCGATTGTTGTAGGCGAACTGGTTGATTCTTTGTCTAATCATAGCAATGTGAGAATCTTTTCTCGCAAATCTTTTGAGAATTCAAGAATGGCCCCATTTTTTGAAAAACAACAAAAAGCCTACACTGCAACCTATTTTTACTCTCTTATCATGCACTCCATCCAGGGAGGGCTTATCGCTATAATGATGGCTTGCTCGTGCTATTTTCTCGTTTATCTTTACAGCAAAAATTTAGTGACCATAGGTGATTTTGCTTTAATCTTAGGCTTATCCATGGAAACAGGCCATATGATGTGGTTTACCATGTCGGAAGTCGATGAATTCAATAAAGCTGTTGGTCGGTGCAAGCAGAGTTTAATGTCATTAATGATACCTTTGGAAATTCAAGACAAACCTGACGCCGTTATTCTTAAATGTAATCGTGGCCAAATTACTTTCGACAATGTCAAATTTCATTACAAGGGAACTGAGCCTCTGTTTCAGAATAAATCCATCGAAATTAAAGCCGGGCAAAAGGTAGGATTGGTTGGCTATTCCGGTGGTGGAAAATCCACTTTCGTCAATTTAATACTAAGACTTTACGATATCACCGATGGTGCCATTCTGATTGATGGCCAAGATATCAGGGATGTCACGCAAGACAGCTTGCGCGCCTCCATCGCTATGATTCCGCAAGATCCATCCTTGTTTCATAGAAGCCTGATGGACAATATTCGTTATGGACGTATTGACGCGACTGACGAAGAAGTAATATCGGCGGCTAAAAAAGCCCATGCCCATGAGTTTATTGAAAAGTTGTCGCAAGGTTATGATTCATTAGTAGGTGAGCGTGGCGTTAAGCTATCTGGTGGTCAACGTCAACGGATTTCAATCGCCCGCGCTATTTTAAAAAATGCCCCGATCTTGATTTTAGATGAAGCCACATCCCAGCTTGATTCTGTCACGGAAAGCATAATTCAAGAGTCCTTATGGGAACTGATGAATAGTCGCTTTGAGACCTCCTTGTCCGCCGTAGCTCCAAGAGCGAAGGGGGATGGCGAGGGTGGAAAAACTGTTTTGGTCATTGCCCATCGCTTATCAACACTCTTGCACATGGATCGCATCATTGTATTTGATCAAGGCGTAATTGTGGAAGATGGCACCCATGCCGAATTGCTTGCTAATAATGGGTTATACAGAAACCTGTGGGATGCTCAGGTTGGTGGCTTCTTGCCAGATAAAAAGAGTGAGGACGAGCCATGAACAGTAACGAAAAGGCAGTTATCCGGGAAATTCTGGGTAACTTAGGGTTGGTCAGTTATTTCCATTTTGGAAACAACTACCGAGGAATCCTCGGCAGTTCAGACTATCTGATTTGATTAAATATTAAGGAGTAAATGAATATGCAAAAAGCAACGGTAACACTAACGGAACTAAAATTGGTCGGTATAACCACGAGAACCAATAATTCTCAAATTTTCGAAAGAGATCCTTCGACTAATAAAATTGCAGCTACAGTTCAGAAATATTTTCACAATGGATTAGGCGAAAAGATCTCGAGCAGAAAAAATCCTGGAACAACCTTCTGCGTTTATACCAATTACGAAAGCGATGTGAACGGTGATTACACTTATTTCATCGGTGAAGAAGTAACTTCTTTTGAAGAGATAGATAAAGAATTTGAGACGCTTACAATACCTGTCCAAAATTATGAAAAATTCACGAATCAGGCGGGGCCAATGCCCACCGTGTGCATCGATATGTGGCAAAACATATGGAAAATGAATGCATCTGATTTAGGTGGCGAGAGAGCTTATATTGCAGACTTTGAAGTTTATGATGAACGAAGTGTTGATCATAACAACGTGACACTGGATATTTATATTGGAATTAAAAAATGAACCTTGAGCACACATTCACACCTGCAAGTGAAGACATCGATTTTCTAACCCAGAAAATTAATCAAGAAACACCTGATTTTGGCTCTGCTCATCCCTTTGCTTTTTTTGTGCGCGATGAACACAATCAAATCATAGCAGGCTGCAATGGGAGTGTGATTTTCGGCAGTATGTATACCGATCAATTATGGGTACATCCCGATCATCGTAAGAAAGGTTTGGGGCATAAATTGATGGAAGCGGTCCATGACTATGGCCGAAAGTCAGGATGTGCCATGGCAACCGTTGCCACAATGAGCTTTCAAGGCGCCAAAGCATTCTATGAAAAATTGGGATACGTAAGTGATTTTGAAAGACAGGGCTATACGCAAAATTCTAGCTGTATCTTTTTAAAGCGGAGCTTGTGATGTTTAAAGTCGATTGGGAGAAAACAAGTGTCACATACCAACTGCCAGAAGGCATGGTAGAGAAAATGGTACGCCTTGCTTATCCTGATAAAAAAATTACATCAAGTAAATTGATTGCTGGTGGCTGCGCCAATCTTAATTTTAAAATTCAGTTGGAAAATGAAAAGCACCCACTGATTTTACGTGTTTATTTGCGCGATAAAGATGCTGCTTGCCGCGAACAAAAATTAGCAGCATTAATAAAAGAAACTGTGCCGGCACCGCTAACGCATTATATAGGCGAACTTGAGGAGTATCATTTTGCCATTACAGAGTTTATGCCCGGCATATCTCTTCGAGATCTTTTACTGGGAGATGCCCCGCATGATCTGAGCGCAATCATGCATGAGGTAGGTTCGATCCTTTCAAGGATTACAGCGCATGAATTTTTAGAAGCAGGCTTTTTTGATAAAGAGTTAAACCTTATTCCACATTCACCATCCGACGATTATTTAATTTTTGCTAAAAAATGCTTACAGAACAAGACTGTACAGTCTGTGCTTACATCACAGACTATTTCCAAAATCAGCCAGGTCCTTGGTGACTATGGCCACCTATTTCCAGGTGGAAGCGATCTACCTATGCTAAAGCTTCGGCAGACAAGAAAGCATCTTGTTCACGCTGATTTTGATCCAGCCAATATCCTTGTGAATAAAATTGATGGCCTGTGGAAAGTAAGCGGGGTTTTGGATTGGGAATTTGCCTTTTCTGGCTCTGTATTGTGTGACGTTGCTAACATGCTCAGATATGCCCATAAAATGCCGCCAGAATTTCAAAATGCATTCCTAAAGGGATTGGGCGGTGGTGGTGTTACCTTGCCTAAAAATTGGCGCGTCACCGTCAATCTATTAAATTTATTGTCGCTACTGGATGTCCTTCAAAGATCAGATCCTAAAAATAGCCCCAATCAATGTACTGGTATTAGTGAATTAATTGACCATATTTTATCAGAGTTAAGTCCCATGCAAAAAATAGATCGTGTTGAAATTAAAACTTATGACCCAAATTGGCCTCATATTTTTGAAAAAGAGGCGCTACTTATCCTTCAAGCATTGGGGGATAACTGCATTGCTATTCATCATGTCGGCTCAACGTCAGTGCCAGGCTTGGCCGCTAAGCCTAAGATAGACATTATAGCAGTTGTCCGAAATTTGTTTTTTGATAAATCAGAATTGGAGGCTATAGGGTATAAATATCGGGGTGGGTTTAATATCCCTCTGCGCAGAAGCTTCACAATAAGAACGGCTGAGAGAAATATCAATCTTCATGTCTTTGAAGAAAACGATCCTGAAATTGAGTTAAATCTTTTGTTTAGAGATCATTTGCGGGAGAGCACTAGTGCTCGGGATGAATATGCTCTGCTTAAATGTAAACTGATTGCAGAAGACTTGAATCATGAGAAAAAC
>JANNVO010000234.1:0-1770 GCA_031414475.1 Rickettsiales bacterium | reverse complement strand
GGAGGCCCTGGAGGCGATGCAACGATTGCGCGATGCCCGCATCGGGACGTGTCTGTGGAGTGTGACGAGTTATGTGGAACTGGCGCGCGAGGTGCAATCCGTGCAGCGCTCAAATCGCCTTGACCCAACGGCCACGCCTGTCCGGCCTTACGTGCAGGATCTGTTCGCGGGGGAACACGGTGCCTTTGTCGTGGTAACTGACTATCTGAAGGCCATGGCGTCCACAATCGTTCCCCTTCTGCCGGGTCCGGTCGAAGTACTGGGTACGGATGGTTATGGTCTCTCGGAGGATCGAGCCGATCTGCGAGACCACTTTGAGGTCAGCGCGGCCTACATCGTTCAAGCCGCGTTGTCAGGACTGTTCCGACAAGGGGCGATCGATGCGCAGGAGTGGGCGGGTCTGGAAGCGTCCCTTGGACTGCCGCGGGATAAACCCGATCCAGCGGTCCGGATGGCGTGCTAGCATCTCGGTCTAAAGCCAACGCCTCAAAAATCCAGATCACAGTCAAATACAAGGAGTCAGCATGATCGGTTACACATTGGTGGGCGTGAAAGACATCGCCAAGGCAGAGCAGTTTTATGCCGCAGTTCTCGGTGAACTCGGCGCGAAACTCGTCATGGGGATGGACCGCATAAAACTGTTTGGTACCGGTCCAGGCGCGCCGATGTTTGGCGTCTGTCTGCCGTACGACGAAAAACCGGCCTCTGTGGGCAACGGGACCATGGTTGCCATTACCTGTGAAAGCACTGCCAAGGTCGATGCCGCGCATAAAAAGGCCTGCGAACTGGGTGCTGCTGATGAAGGTGCACCGGGTCAACGTGGACCAGGCTTCTACGGCGCTTACATGCGCGATCTGGACGGCAACAAAGTCTGTTTCTTCAAGATGGGTTGAGATCATGGCAAACGCGTATAACAACTGCAGACAACTGACTTCTACTCTGAACGCTGATGGCCGATGTGTACTCGCCATTCGGCAACACGATACCGGCGAGCCGGCGGCTGACGAGGTCATCGTCCGGGTCGAAGCCTCACCGATCAATCCATCCGACCTCGGCCTGCTGTTCAGCGCCGCAGACGTGTCGACGCTGGCTGCGAGCAATGGTGTGCTGACCCTGAATGTCGCCCCCAACATCATGCGTGGCATGCAGGCCCGTGTCGGGCAATCCTTGCCCGCCGGAAATGAAGGTGGTGGTGTGGTGGTCGCAACCGGTGACTCGCCCTCCGCCAAGGCATTGATGGGCCGAACCGTGGGTGTGCTGGGTGGTGGCATGTATGCCGAGTACCGTCGCCTCAAGGTGAACCAGTGTCTGGTACTGCATCCCGGCACAACTTCGAAACAAGGCGCGTCCTGCTTCGTGAATCCGCTCACCGCACTCGCCATGGTCGACACCATGCGAATGGAAGGCCACAAGGCGCTGGTGCATACGGCGGCAGCGTCAAACCTCGGTCAGATGCTGCAGAAAATCTGTCTGAAGGATGGGGTGGATCTTGTCAACGTCGTGCGCAAGCCGGAACAGGTCAAGATTCTCAAGGACATCGGCGCGAAGTACGTAGTGGATTCCAGTTCACCGAAGTTCATGGATGAACTTGCTGAAGTGCTGGCTGCAACGGATGCGACGATTGCCTTCGATGCAACCGGCGGCGGTACGCTTGCGAGCAATCTGCTGTCAGCCATGGAAGTTGCACAATCCCGAAAGGGGGGTGAATTCAACCGGTATGGGTCTTCCACACACAAGCAGGTCTACATCTACGGTGGCCTCGATCGCAGC
>JANNVO010000233.1:0-10046 GCA_031414475.1 Rickettsiales bacterium | reverse complement strand
CAAAAATTGAACCTCTTGGAACTGCAAGATTAAAATCATCCAATGCCAGAGAGTTAATGCTACTTGAGCGTTTTTGATTATATTGTTTTACTAAATTTTGAATTAATATTGCATTTTCTGTCATCTATAAAAACCATGAGCTTTCTTTTTCACAATCATCTCTATCTAAATTGAAAATTTCCATAGACTATGCAATATCCCCTTCCATCGCAATAGCCTTATCATGCTCATAAATTTCGCCTCCTAGCGTTACTTTTGGGAGTGTAATATGGACATGATTCGTATGCAAAGAAGCTACACCACCCAAACTAGCAAAAGCACTAGAATCAAGAAATGTTTCGATTATTTCTGGTATAGATGCTAAAAACTTTTTAATTTGCTCTAACATTATTTTTCTCTTTTAGGTATTTTAAATGCAATTACAAAAGCTTTATTTAAGTTACTTATAGACTTAACTCCTCGCTTCAATGGCATTATTTTCGGGGGCTGCTGGTTTCGCATGATCATTATGAATATCCTTGATTAGGTTAGATAATTCACCGGTCTCAAACATCTCCCTAACTATATCACAGCCACCAACAAACTCTCCAGCAATATAAAGTTGCGGAATAGTTGGCCAATCAGCAAAATCTTTTATAGCCTGACGTAAATCTGGGTTTTCAAGTACATTGATATCCTTAAATTTTAAACCAAGTGTCTGCAATATACCAACAACCATTGCAGAAAAGCCGCATTGTGGAAAATCCGCAGTGCCCTTCATGAAGAGAACTACCTCATTAGTGGAAATCTGTTCGTTGATAAAGTCAAAAGTTTTGTTTTTATTCATAATAAATCCTTGATAAACAAAAGGTTGCATCATTTTCCTGCTCATTATATACAATTAACGATAGAAAATAAATACAAATTCAAAATAAGCTCTAGGTAAATAATGACATCTCAAGATAAAATAGAAAAAATATTTCAAATTTTTAGCTCTGCTGACCCAGAACCAAAAACGGAATTAGAGTATAGCAACAATTTTACACTAACAATAGCTGTCATCTTATCAGCGCAAGCAACTGATATTTCGGTAAATAAAGCAACAAAAAAACTTTTTGAACAATGCGATACTCCTCAAAAAATATTTTCATTAGGAGAAGCTAATTTAAAACCATATATAAAAACCATAGGCTTATATAACTCAAAAGCAAAAAATATCATTGCACTTTGCGAGATTTTGATCAATAAATATAACTCGATTATTCCAGACGAGTTTGAAGAGTTAATAAAATTACCTGGTGTTGGTAGAAAAACGGCCAACGTAATTTTAAATTGCGCATTTGCTAAACCAACAATGGCCGTTGATACACATGTATTTCGCGTAGCACATAGGATTGGATTAAGCATTGGTAGTTCACCAGAAAAAGTAGAAAAGGATCTTTTAAAAAAAATACCCGTAAAATGGCTCCTTCATGCTCATCATTGGTTAATTCTGCATGGAAGGTACGTATGTAAGGCAAGAACGCCCATTTGTTCAATGTGTAGTATATCAGCTTATTGTTCATATTATAAAAAAAATAAAACAGATTTTAGTATAGGTTAAGTTTATGTTGTCAGAAGAAATAGTTGATTATCCAGAGATAAAGCCCCTATCGGGAAAGGCCGATAAACTTCTTGTATTGCTCCACGGTGTTGGTTCTGATGGTCATGACCTTATTGGATTAGTTCCATTCCTCCAAGAATCTTTACCCAATCATCATTTTATCTCCCCTCATGGTGTTGAACCTTATGATATGGCTCCATTTGGTAGGCAATGGTTCAGCCTAAAAGATCGTGATAACGCAACTATTTCTCAGCTAGTCAAAAGTAATTCTGCAAAACTTGAAAAAATAATTGAAGATAAGCAAAATGAACTTGGTCTAAAAAACTCTGACACAATTCTTGTTGGCTTTTCTCAAGGAACTATGATGGCATCTTATCTTACTCTAATTCAAAAAGAGCCATTTGCTGCAATGGTTGGATTTTCTGGTAGGTTGGTTAAACCAACTGACCTAAAAAATACCTCTACTCCAATTTGTATAATTCATGGGCTTAACGATGACGTAGTTCCAGCTAGTCAAAGCAGGGAATTTGCTAAATATTGCGAGGACAACAATATAAATTACCAGTTGCATCTGATACCTAACCTGACTCACTCAATAGACGGCTCGGGAATGCAGTTTGCTTTAAATTTTTTACGTGGAATTAAATAAGTAGGAGATGTAGATGATGAATAAAGAACTAAAAACCTTAGATCCAGAAATTTATGAAGCAATTAAAGCTGAAAAACTAAGGCAAGAGCACAGTATTGAGCTTATCGCCTCTGAGAATTTTGTGAGTAAAGCAGTCCTTACGGCGCAAGGATCTATTATGACCAATAAATACGCAGAGGGCTATGCTGGGAAGAGATATTATTGCGGTTGTGAAGAAGTTGACAAAGCTGAAGTACTTGCTATTGAAAGATTGAAACAATTATTCAAATGCTCATATGCTAACGTTCAACCACATTCAGGTTCACAAGCAAACCAAGCGGTATATCTAGCACTACTAGAGCCTGGAGATAAGATTTTAGGTATGTCTTTGGATTGTGGTGGTCATTTAACGCATGGCGCAGCTCCAAATCTTTCTGGGAAATGGTTTAAACCATTATTCTACGGCGTTGATCCTATAACTTATTTAATTGATTATTCTGAAGTGGAAAGATTAGCACTGGAACATAAACCTAAACTTATTATTGCTGGCTACTCGGCATATACACAAACCCTTGATTTTGCTAAATTTAGAGCAATTGCTGACAAAGTCGGCGCATACCTCATGGCAGATATTGCTCACATTGCTGGGATAGTTGCAACTGGTAGGCACCCTAGCCCGTTCCCACATGCGCATGTCGTGACTTCAACTACTCACAAAACCCTTAGAGGGCCTCGTGGTGGAGTTATTATGTCTAATGATGAGGGAATCAGTCAAAAACTAAATAAAGCGGTATTTCCTGGTCTACAAGGCGGTCCTCTTATGCATATAATTGCAGCTAAAGCAGTTGCATTTAAGGAAGCTCTAACAGATGATTATAAATCTTATATAGACCAAGTGCTATTAAATGCAAAAGCTCTTGGTAAGACGATTGTAGAAAGAGGTTATGATATTCTCACTGGAGGAACTGTAAATCATATTGTATTGCTTGATCTTAGAAAACATGGACTTACAGGAAAATTAGCTTCAGAAGTCTTGGATAGAGCAGGAATTACGTCAAATAAAAACACTGTTCCTTTTGACTCTACCTCGCCATTTATTACGTCCGGAGTAAGACTAGGTACCCCAGCATGTACAACTCGTGGATTTAAGGAAAATGAGTTCATAGTAGTAGGAAATTTGATTGCGGATGTACTAGATAGTCTCAAGCAAACTGAGAATAACAGTAAAATGGAGAAAGAAGTGTACGCTAAGGCAATTGAACTGACGAAAAAATTTCCTATTTATGAGTAATGCTAAAGCCGTCATGCTGAACTTGATTCAGTATATCTTTCCATTGCCTGAGATCCTGGGCCAAAAGGCAGGCGAAGCCCATCAAGTTCAGGATGACGTATGGATACGCCAATGGGTCGCTAGCCATGAGTTTATCGAAGATAGTTACCTAGTCCAAATTACTACACCATTAAATTTAGCTTGGTATTAATTACATGAAGTGTACATTTTGTCAGTCACCAGATACTGTTGTTAAAGATTCGCGTGAAACCGATGAAGGTAAGGTAGTTAGGCGCCGAAGATTATGTTTGAAATGCAAAGGCCGATTTACCACTTTTGAAAGAGTTCAGCTAAGAGAATTAATCATTGTAAAAAAAAGCGGAGCTAAGAGACCATTTGATAGGGTGAAAATACTAAAATCAATTGCAACGGCTCTGAGAAAAAGAAATTTTACAGAAGAAGAAATAGAAAAAATCGCCAACAGGATAACCTTAGAAATTGAAAGTTCTAGCTCTAAAGAAGTCCAATCTCACATGATAGGTAAGTTGATAATGCAAGAATTAGCCAAAATAGACCCAGTAGCATATATAAGATTTGCGTCGGTATATAAAGATTTTTCTACTGCTCAAGATTTTGCAAAATTTATAGGAAAAATAAAGGAAAATCAATAATATGAAGATAATTTTTACTGCATTAAT
This sequence comes from Rickettsiales bacterium, assembly GCA_031414475.1. Taxonomy (GTDB): domain Bacteria; phylum Pseudomonadota; class Alphaproteobacteria; order Rickettsiales; family Rickettsiaceae; genus Megaera_A. Next base: position 5,868 of record JANNVO010000233.1, on the reverse strand, counting down.
ACTATTTTTAATACAAGGAGATATGATGAAAAAAGAGACTATTAATCCACCATTTGCTAAAAAAGTTCCTTATGAATTTGAGCTACATGGAATGAAGATTCAAGATGAGTATCATTGGCTACGCGCAAGCGGTTGGCCAGATAAAGTCACTGATGAATCAGTACTTTCTTACTTAAATGAAGAAAATAAATATTTTGATAATTACATGACACCTCTTGCTGATAAAAAAAACATCTTCTTTGAAGAGCTTAAAGGCAGAATAAAACTGGCTGATCAGTCAACCTACATCAAGAAAGATAACTATTTCTACTATACTAGAACCGAAGAAGATAAAGACTATCCCATTTATTGTCGAAAAATGGGTTCTGAGGTAGCGCCTGAAGAAATACTCCTTGATGTAAATGAGCTTGCTAAAGATCAAAAATACACCTCTGTAGGATCATTTTCTATAAGCCCAGATCATAAATTAATGGCCTACTCAGTTGATTTTACGGGTGGAGAAAAATATACATTAAAGGTCTTTAATCTTGAAACAAAAACCTTTCTTGAAGACCAAATAGATAACACAATAGGTTCAATTGTATGGCATGAGGACCAAAGCGGCTTTTTTTATACCCCAATAGATGATAAGTGGCGCCATGACAAGGTATTGTTCCACAAACTTGGCACTAAAAACACCGATGATAAACTCATATTACATGAAAAAGATCCATTGTATTATACAAGTGTTGGGAAGTCTTCAAGCAAAGAATATATTTTTATTACTGTAAGTGGTCATGATAGTAATGAAACGTACTTTATTAAAATGACTGACAAAACTCTTGCTTTGCACCTTGTTCTGCCTAGAAAAGACAGAATTCAATATTCTATAGACCATAATGGAAAGTTTTTCTATCAATACACTAATGATGGGGCTAAAAATTTTCAAATATTACGTACAGAATCAAACGATTATTCTGCTACTAAACCATGGTCAATGTATATCGCAGAAAAGAACAACAAATATCTCTCTGGCTTTGATTTAACAGAAGATTATCTGTTGATGAATTATAAAGTCAAAGGCTTATCTGAACTGGTTGTTAGAAACTTAGATAATGCAGCTGAGAAAGTATTGAATTTCCCAGAAAATGCATATACCGCGGGCATATATTCAACTAACTTTAAAGAAAACGATATTAGGGTAGATTATAGTTCTCTAGCAAGACCAAATACTGTTTATAGTTACAACTTTAATGCCAACAAACTATCGACGCTTAAGGTGCAAGAAATACCTAGCGGTTTTAATTCTGAAGAATATGCAGTTCAGCGATTGTTTGTAAAAACAGATGGAGTAGAAGTACCCGTCAGCTTATTTTATAAGAAATCATTATTTAAAGGCGATGGTTCAAATCCTCTATATCTATATGGTTATGGGTCTTATGGCCTAAGCATTGCACCATCATTTAGGAATAGTGCTATTTCGCTGGTAAACAGAGGGTTTGTCTATGCTATCGCCCACATACGTGGTGGTGATGATCTTGGGCATGACTGGTATGAAGATGCCAAGTTCCTTAATAAAAAACGTACATTTTCAGATTTTATCGCAGTTGCAGATGAACTTATAAAACTAAATTATACATCAGATGGAAACATCGTGATTGTCGGAGGAAGTGCTGGTGGTATGCTAGTTGGCAATGTTATGAACCAAAGGCCTGAGCTATTTAAGGCAGTGATTGCTCATGTACCATTTGTAGATGTATTAAACACAATGCTAGATGAGAATCTCCCCCTTACTCCTGGCGAATATAAAGAATGGGGTAATCCAAAAGAAAAAGAATATTTTGAGTATATGAAATCTTATTCACCATATGATAACGTGTCAAAACAAAACTACCCTAGCCTATTTGTAACCGCTGGACTATCTGATCCACGTGTTGGATATTGGGAAGCTGCAAAATGGGTTGCACGACTGAGGGATAGAAAACTCGGAGATAATATAATTATTTTTAAAACAAATATGAGTTTTGGTCATTCTGGTGCCTCTGGAAGGTTCGACTACTTAAAAGAAGCCGCAGAAGATCTAGTTTTTATTACTAAAATTTTTAAGATTGAATAGTGTTTTATGTTATATGCGTTGAAAAATAGAAGTATTCAAATCATTCTCATTCTACTGTCTTATGTTAGTTTGGCTGATTTTTTACCCTTGGAACTACAGCAGCTATTCTATACTATCAGCTTATTGATCAAAGAACTATTAATATGGCTTATGCCATTAACAATATGCACATTTATTGCCAATACTGTTCGTACGTTTAAGAAGCAAGCTATTGTTTTTATTATCTCTCTAGTGATTTTTGAAGCTGTTTCTAATTTTACTTCGGTGTGGTACGCCTACTTTGCTGCAAATTTAGTATCTGATAATATGCACTCTTTTGGGACAAAGATATTTTCTACTGAATTTAGCGCGTTGTGGCAATTGCCACTAGTTAAACCAAATTGGTGGTCTTCTGATAAAGGGGCTTTATTTGGAGTAGTATTGGGTTGCATTGCAGCTTTTAACAACAATAAGCTTTTAGAGCAATCAATAGATCATAGTTATAGATTAATGGAATGGCTGCTAGTCAATGTTTTTGCACGTCTTATTCCATTGTTTATACTGGGTTTTGCTGCACAAATGTACCAAATGAACCTACTAAATCACATACTAACCAACTATGCTAATTTAATTTTTTGGCTAGTACTATTTTTGCTTTCATATATTTTGTTTTTATTCGTTTTAGGTTCGAGTTGGTCATTAATTAATGTGGTGCGACATATAAAAAACCTCTTACCCGCTGGAAGTATAGCTTTAACTTCTGGCTGTAGCCTATCAACGATGCCTTGGACAATAGAAGGAACAGCAAAGAATCTTCAAAATAAGAATTTAGCAAAAGTGATCATCCCTGCTACAACTAATATCCAGCAAGTTGGAGATTGTGTTGTAAATGCTTTCTTATGTTTTTTGATTTACAGAAACTTTTTTGGGCATAACCCAGAATTATTAACCTGGGTTCAATTTAGTTGTGTTTTTGTATTAGCGCGTTTTGTAACCGCGGCTATCTTAGGTGGGTCTATTTTCATTATGTTGCCCATTTATGAGGTGTATTTGAATTTTAATACAGAAATGATTGCTATTATTTTAGCCCTTAATGTTGTATTAGATCCTATTGTTACATCTTGTAATGTAATTGCAAATGGTGCCTTATGCAGAGTATTTGAAGTTGTATGGAATAAACGCATTAGTAAAGAACAGCAACTGAAAGAATTGCAACCTGTTACCTTAAGTTTATAAACCTAGTCTTTGTTTATGTCTATTTGCGACAGTACCAGATAAAGTAAACATATATAGTAAACTGCAATGTATTATTATTTTAATCTAAATAATAATACATCCACAGTTATCTGAATCGCCGTAATTGTTATATTCATCATCGCCTACATGTACAATATCATCATAGCCAAGATAATGAGGTGGAACATAGCCCCATGCTTCTGATTCTGTGGAATGAGTTGAAAGAGTGCTCCATAGTTCAAACTTTTTATCAGCATTCTCCTTCTGAACTACTTGAATAACTTCATCAGTTCCTAAATTATCAACTAAGAGCATGCCACCCAACTCTTCCAAAAGTTCTTTTATTGGGGCACCTTTAAATATTTTTTTTCCTATTTGACCGCTAAAGCAAGGAGTGGATCGAGTATAATTTTCAGCACAATATTTTAATACACCAAGCAAATTAGGTTGGCCAGAAAAATATCCGGAGAATTCAGATGCTCTTTCGGCTCCACAACTTGTTTCGTCATTGTTGCTAGCTGAAATTAAGAAAACCCCTTTTTCTGCAATATATTCTTCATGATATTGTCCAGAATAACAAGAATCAATAAGAATAACTGTAGACTTAGCAAGTTTTGTGGTAAGAGATTTTAATACAGAACTAAAACTTTTTGACTCCTTAGAATCATGACTGTTGACAGTTACTAAAGCAAACTCAAGGTTTTGTTCTCTTAGTAAATTCATCTTGTCATGATTGAATATATTAGATATATCGCTTGGAGAAATGTACTGAGTCCCATTTCCAAGTAGTATAGTCGTAGCAAAACTAGATTCTATACACTTAGAAAAATAGCCTGCTTTATTATAATCCCAAACAGCTCCTCCATCACACGTTATGTTAATAAATAAATTATTTGCTGCCCCATCTGATTGAGTAACAAATGCATTGTATGGCAAGCTTGAGATCGAAACAAAACTACCATTTAATGCTATTTGTAAAGACATAGCTTGAGAATCTGGATGTATATCTTTACTCAAATAAGCCATTCTATATTTTTGAGCAAGGTTATATATGTTGGTTTCTGAGTTAGAACAACTTATCTGATAAATAGCATTAATATCATCGGTAATGAAAGATGCATCCAGATAAGTCGCTCCTAGCTCTATTAATTTGGTAGTTTTATTATGATCCCGAAATAGACTTGTCATGATCTCATAAAATTTATGTAGTTGTTCTTTATTTTCATCTCTATAACGGCTATCTAGATATACTTGCATCACTATATCTAGATATTGACGATTTGTTTCTATCGGCTTTGTAAACTCAATATTGTCAATATCTTGTAGTTGCTTAATTATGTCAGATAGAGTTAAGTGAAAAATATTTGTTTCTAATCCTTTTACCTTTAATATACCCTTCATCATAAACTTTTCAGACAGGGTCTCATTAGCTTTTATAACTTCCACAATTTGTTCTTGATAGGAAGCTCCTATATTTAAATTGGCACCACGATCAATTAAGTATGCCGCAACGAATTTACCACCATATTGTAGTGCTGATATCAAAGGTGAGTGAGTAGAATTGCTTGGATTTATTTCTGCTCCTTGGTTCAATAAGTTAAGGAAAGTATAATCCATTTCCATTATCGAAGTAGCTTTAGTTTCAACAGCAGCAGCAGCTCCTAGTGGAGTCATAGAAACTTTTTCATGCAGAGGATTAACATGTGCTTTTTGTTCGAAGAAAAAATTTATCATAGCTTGGCTTTTGGATAGTATGGCATGCGAAAACATAGGCATAAGCGTGTTATCAAGCATATTAATATCAGCGCCTTGCATTAATACTAAGTATTCCACTTTACTCAAATTACCTTGGCTTATCGCTAGGGCAAATTCATTCGCATCTACATCTATTTTAGAATTAAATAAATTTAGGATTTCTTGATTTTGTGATTTATGAGCCAATTCAACTATCCACTTAGAGGAAAAAGTTTTGTTATCAGTTATGGCTTCCTCAATTAAGTATTTTGTAATATCCGCTTGATTGAATACTATAGCAGTAGTTATTGTGGCATTACAATTTCCATCAACCTGGATATCAGCGCCTTTGGTTACTAAAAATTTTACTAATTCTAAATCACCTTTTTTAATAGCAGCTATAATTGGTTTATCGAAAGCCTCACCATGATTTACATCGGCTTTATAATTAGTCACTAATTTTTCATAGATTAATCTAGTATTAGAAAAATCACTGTGATTTTCAATGGCCTCTGTTAAAGGTAAACATGACGAATTTAAAGGGTTAGGATTAGCTCCCGATGCAAGTAATTTATCGAAAACTGCTTCCATCTTACTATTTGCTTTCATGACGAAACGCATACAAGCAACAAGGGGCGTCATAAAAATATCCCCTTCGTCCCAGGTAGGGTTAACATCTGCATTTTGTTCAAAAAAGAAATTAATGATATCTACGTTTTGACTTAGTATTGCGCGCGTAAACATAGGTTGTGCCGTGCTATTATCAATCATATTGATGTCATAACCTTGATTTAGCACCAAATCCTTTACTTTTCCTAAATCAC
>JANNVO010000232.1:0-15933 GCA_031414475.1 Rickettsiales bacterium | reverse complement strand
AACAAAATGGTAGCCTTTGGTGGAAGAGCAATTGGTGATGCAATGCAATAACATCCATATAGCCTTCAACAAGGATAGAATAGTTGTCCTTGTACGCATGACTTGTAGCTAAATTCTCTCCGTACATCGTTTCAGATTTTTTAAATACTACTGTCTCAGGAGAATTAATATATTTAGGCATTGCATCACCAATTGCTCTTCCACCAAAGGCTACCATTTTGTTGTAGCTATTCCTTATGGGGAACATAATGCGTTTATTAAAAACTTCATATATTCTACCATCTTCTTTTTTGCCAAAAAGACCTGTCTTTAGCAAATCTTTAAGTGGTATTGATTTTTTTTCAAAGAATTTTTCAAGTTCACCCCCACCAGGCGCATAACCTATAGCAAAATCATTTATAGTGCCCTCCTCTATTCCTCTCTTGCTAAGATAATCTCTAACTTCAAGGCTAAGATTACTAACAAAAAACTGTGACGCAAGTTCAAGTATGCTATATATCTGATCAGCTTCCTCGTAGGCTCTTTCTTGCAGAGGAGATAATTTTGGTAGTTCTATGCCGTTTTCTTCAGCTATTTTTATTGCCGAGTCTTTATAGCTAATACCATAGGTTTCTGAAACAAAACGAATTACGTCTCCATGAGCACCACAACCAAAACAATGGTAAAACTTTTTTATATCATTAACTGTAAATGAAGGAGTTTTTTCATCGTGAAATGGGCACACTCCGAGATATTCGTTACCTTTTTTTGTAAGCAAAATTCTCATGCGCACTACGTCCGATATACGAACAGCGTCTCTTAGATGATTATAAAATTCTAGTGGAAGCCTCATGTCATTAACTATTTAATGATACTACGAATTGATACTACGAATTCTAAGTATCGCTTATGTACAAGCTGCTCAAGCTCTGTTAAAAATTAATCGATTTGGTATCACAAACCCTATACCATAAGACTAAGAAGAAAAGTCACCAAAGCATATGTTAAGGGAATAGAAAAATTATCATTAACTTTAATTTGATCTGAAAAAAATTCAACTATAGTTGTCACCAATGAACTAATCAAAATAATAAGAAAACTCGTGCTATAACCAACAATAAAGTACGTCATAACACTAATGAGCACTGAAGATATAAAGAATGATACTGAACCAACGTAAGATTTACCGTTGAATAAAGGAGATCCATACTTCATACCTATGATAGCCGCAAAACAATCGGCAACTATCAACACCAACCATGAAGTAATCGCTAATCCTTTTGAAAAAAGCAAACAACTAGTTAAAAAACCCAGCGCCATATAGCTTGCCCCGCTTAAGACAAATTGTCCACTGTCCTCGTCTTCTCGCAAAAATTTCCCAAAAATATTTTTTATAAGCTCTTTAATTTTTTGGTTATAATGCCTAGATATATCGAGATAGAGTGTTATACCAGTAACGACTGTAATGATAATAGCCATTATTATTTTAGGCGTGAACAAATAAGCTATAGGAAAAATTAGGCTGCATAGATGAAAAACTTTGCGCTGGATTTCGAAATTTAACCCTGTGTTATACATAAATAGAATTTCAAAGCGGGTTTGACAAAATATATGGGTACAAATATACTCTGAGATCTTAACATAAACAAGAACTAATAGCTATGGACAAATTTCCAATTACCAGAAAAGGGTACGAGAAACTAGAGCAGGAAATAAAGCAACTCAAACATGTGGAACGCCCAGCCGTAATTGAAGCTATATCTACTGCAAGAGAGTTTGGCGACCTGTCTGAGAACGCCGAATACCATGCCGCTAGAGACAAACAGAGTTTCATTGAGGGTAGAATCCTAGATTTAGAAGATAAATTTTCTAGGGCTGAAATCATTGACACATCAAAACTAAAAGCAGATAGTGTAAAGTTTGGAGCAACAGTAAAGTTGGTTGATGATGACACTAGGGAAAAATCTACTTATCACATTACCGGTGAATACGAAGCTGATATTGCAAAGAGTCGTATTTCAACCAAATCTCCTCTTGCCAAAGCTTTAATAGGAAAATCTGTAGGAGACATTGTGGAAGTGTCTACTCCCAAAGGCGACAAAGCCTTTGAAATACTGGAGATTAGCTTTGCTGATCTTGACTAATAGTAGATTTTTATTTAAAGTCTATGTAAATTTGTGTTACAATGCTTAGCAGTTAAATATAATAACAAGGTACGCCATGTCAAATATAAAAAACTTACCAGCTGTTAGCTCAGAAGCTAGTTTTAGTATGTATTTACGCGAAATTAATAACATTCCTTCTCTAACGAAGGAAGAGGAATTTCTGCTGGCAAAAGCGTATCTTGAAAAGCAAGATCTTGAAGCTGCCCATAAGCTTGTTACAAGCCATTTAAAGCTTGTGGCAAAAATAGCAATGAGATACAGAAATTACGGATTACCCATAACTGAATTAGTTTCTGAAGGTAATATCGGGTTAATGCAAGCAGTAAAGAAATATGATCCAGACCTTGGATATAGATTATCAACATATTCAATGTGGTGGATTAAAGCATCAATCCAAGAATACGTCCTTAAATCGTGGTCTTTAGTTAAAATAGGCACCACCTCTGCACAGAAAAAACTTTTCTTTAGTCTAAGTAAGGTTAAGCACAAAATTACTAACATGTACTCAAGATCAGTTAATGAGGGCGATTATCAGGCAATAGCGGATGAACTTGGTGTCACTGTCCGAGAAGTAAATGAAATGAGCCAAAGACTTTCCGGACCAGACTTGTCTTTAAATTATACCGTAAATAATGATGGTGATAATACTGGTAGCGAAATGATGGATCTACTTCCAGAGGCAAAACCTTCTCAAGAAGATACGCTTTCTCGTAGACAAATCTTGGTAAACAAGACACAGATTTTATCAGAAGCCTTGGGCGAACTGAACGAACGGGAAGTACAAATTTTGACTGCAAGAAAGCTTAATGATTCGCCATCAACACTTGACACTTTAAGCTCCCAGTATAACATTTCTAAGGAACGTGTTCGTCAAATTGAAACAAAAGCTTTTGAGAAAGTGCAGAATTACGTGCTAAATAGAATTTCCGACGACGGACAAATCAAAGCTCTTGGCTGCTAAGCAACGAGCTTTTTTTCCTATAGCAAAGACAGTTGAATTGTAATATGTTAATTTCAAAGTGAAGTTCGCGGAGCCTATGTTTTATAGGTGAGCAAACTGAACCTTGCAAAATTGGCGTATTACAATTCAACTGTCTTTGCTATACTTCCACGAAATGTCGTAAGCACACCAGCAGCAAAAATCATCAACGTAGCGATAAGAATATTCTCATTGAGCTCGACTAGACCAAATGCTGCAAGAGCCAAAACTGATAAAATACTGTTGCCGTACGGCATTATGCTTAACAATTTGAAGTGCCCCTTTTTGATTGCAAAATCCCAGGCATAATAAGCAAGACTATGAGTTGTAATGCCCATTATAAGAAGAACAAACATTTCCCACATGCTAGGAATAACTGTTGTTTCAAAAGTAAAATGCATCGTAGCTGAAAACACCAGACCAACGACGCAGTAAAGCGCAAACAATTCAGGTGCCGGTTTTGCATATCTCTTTGAGATCACAATATAAATTGACCATAAAAGTGCGGACATAAACGCACAGACATAACCAAAAAGATATTTTGATTGAAATTGATCAATTTTCATATTTGGGCCAATGAGGACTATACAGCAAGCACATAATGCTATTAAAGAAGCAAAAATATGCACAAGACCTATTTCTTCGCGCAAGAAGATAGCAGCCAAAATTGTCACAAGCATTGGCCAGAGACATACTATAAGATCTACTTGAATCGCAGGCGCGTATTTAAATGCAAATATATAAAAAATGTCATTAGGTATGATACCAAATATCCCAGCTAAAACTAAATACTTTGGCCTGTTAAAGAGCTTTCTCCAATTATTATTTACTGTATTTATAACAGAAGAAGCAACAAAACCACCCAAAAATATTCCCAGCAAAACTTGAAATGACGGAAGACTCTTTAGAAACACAGCTCCTGAAGCGGACAAAGCCCAGATAAGGAGAGCTACCTGCCCGACAATTGTCGCCTTAATAGAAGGAGTAGTTTTTTTTGACAGAGTTTTCATGTATTTAAACTCAATGGGTAGACGCTACCTTAGCGGCTGCACCGACCGTTAATAAGAAATTATAGTACAGTAAAAAGTTTTACCAATTCAACTCAAAAATATTAAATCGTTGTTTGTACATTATTTATATCCACTTTAACGGCAATTTAAGTTATTATTTCACTAATAGCTTAAATAAGAATTAATAAATTAAATATGAAAGGCACCGAAACTAGTCATATTGGTGATTCTCAGCGAGAAGAATCAGAGATCCAAAAAGCTAATGACTTTAAAAAGAAATACTCTGGTATTTTAAAAACAGTTGATTATATTTTGTCTGCTAAGGGGCAAAAATTAATGGATGGATTGCTTGAAGATTACGCTCCATCAGACCCAAAACGTAAACCAGGTCTAACTGTTGGTTCGGTTTTTAAAATGATTGGGTTTGCTTTTCAAAACCCTAGAAAAATAGGCAATCTGATTACCTTAGCTAGGAACTATAAAGAAATTATAAACAATCAGACGTTCCAACAAGAAGTTCTTAAAAGCGATAATACTTGGAAATTTGTTCAAACTGTTGGTGAGCGTTTGCCAAAAATAGGTAAAGTTTTGGCAAATATGAATTTTTCTGAGTTTAAAGAAAATGCTATCCTTGATACTAAATCTTTGACCAAACTAAGCACTATTCTTACTGATAGAGATTCACTTGCGTCCTTAAAACAAATAGTTATCAATTTTAAAGATCCAGCTTCTAATCAAAATAAAAATATAAATCAAATTTTTGATTTAATGACTAAATCTCCAGGATTTAGAAACTATATGCAGGAGAAGGGAGATTCTCTAACTGCTTATATAGTTAAAACGGCTAAATCACAAATAGAGCAGGATGAATCAGGTAACATGAAAGCTCAGCTGAAGAAATATGGGATAGAGTTAAAGGATCTAGACAACATAGCTCAAATCGTTCCGGTGTTGCTTAATAATCCAGAGTCCTTAAAGAAATTTTATAATAGCTTTAATAAGGGAGACTATGCTACTTTGGCTAAAGATCTACTTGAAATGTCTAAAAATAATCCCGGGGTAGGTAAGTATTTAGAGAATAACAAAGATCTATTCGTTGGTGTTATCAATGCGTCTGTAACAGCAACCCCTGGCATGAAGGATTATGACATAAAAGGAGAACTATATCCGATACTGCCGCATCTTTTTCGTCATCCAGATGCGATGATTAAAATCATAGAAAATTACCAGAAAGGCAACTCCAACGAAGCGGTACAAGAGATTCTTGGGTTAATCGCTAAAGATGATGGACTGAAGCAATATTTCAAAGAAAATGGTAAAAACTTACAAGACCTTATAACTTCTTCTGTTACGCAATACATCGCATCTGATACTTTATTAAATCAACTTCCAAGAACCAAAGAGAGGTCAGAAGAAGCTCCGACGGAATTGCTTACAACTAAACTCGAAAAATATGGAATAAAAATTGAAGACTTGAGTAAAATCACTGAGATTGTGCCAATTCTTCTGGATAAGCCGGAGGATTTAGAAAAATTTTATAATAATTTTACTAAGGGAGATTATGTTGCTTTGGCTAAAGATCTGCTCAAAATGTCTGAAGATAGCCCAGCCATAAAGGATTATTGGGATAGAAACCAAGATATTTTTAAAGGCGTTATTACTAACGTTGTCAAAAATACACCTATTCTTGAGAAATATGAATTAAAAGGGGAGTTGCTTGAGTTATTTGGGCCTCTTCTAACTAGCAAAAATGCTCCACAAGTGAAAGATATGGTAGAGAAATACCAAAAAGGCGATTGGCCTGGGATTGCTATTGATTTTTGTAAAATGATAGAAGCTGATCCAGAGTTTAAAAAACACCTAGATAATAATAAAGGTAATTTGGGTAAGATAGTCCAGGCCGTAGTTGACAATATACCATATGTAAAGCAATTTACTGGAGATATGAAAATTGATGCCTTAGTTGCAAATATTTTAAAGGATCCCCAAGGGCTTAGAGAAGGAATTGAGTCTTACCAAAAAGGTGGTAAGGGTATGGTTTGGGGATTGGCAAAACTGGGAGTAGCCAAAGTTCTTGATTCTGAATTTAGAGGCGCAGTTTTGAAAGCAGCGGGCACTTGGTTGCTCGGTGATGGAAGTCTTAAGCAGCAAATGGTTGATCGTATCGCGAAACTTGAACCTAGTGAATCTCATAATAATTTAAATGATTTGACCAAAGCAACTATTAAGCTTTTAGACAACGGATCAGAAGAACAAATTTCACAATTAGAGGACCTCGTTAAAAAGAATCAGTTATTTTCGAATGTTACAATTAAAGGTTCCTTCAGTGAAGTGCGTAAAATGGAAAATATGGATATTTCCGAAAGTTTCGTGAACAGCACATTTGAAAACGTATCTTTTAAAGGTTCAAAAATTACTAATAGTAGTTTTCTGAATGCTAGTTTTAAAAATGTTGATTTCTCAGGAGCTGAAATAGATGGCGCTGTCCTGGCAAGCATGGAGTTGCAGCTTCAAAAGGATCCAAAATTACTCAAAGGAGTAAAAATAGTTGGCAATATCCCCCCTGGGACAAATTTAAGCGGCGTTGATTTATCAGACGTTAATTTATCTGAAGTTACTTCAATGAAAGGGGTGAATATTAAAAATACTGAGTTATTAGATGCAGCGCTACCATCTAAAACTATTTTTGAGTCTGCTTATAATTTACAAAATGCCCACATGCCTGAGGGCTATGTTACAGAAGAAATGATTGCTAACAATCAGGATAAAGTCATTAATTTAATGTTAGATGCCATGGAGATTAAAAATAACGCTCCGCTTGATCCAAAATTCCGCGAAAAAATAGTGGAAATTTATAAAAGCGATACTCCAATTGGCAAGAAAATGCGTGAAGATTTAAGTAATGATCCACAAATTATTACTCAAGGAGGATTTCCAAAAACTGGCCAGAACCATTACTCAGAACTAGCAACTGCAGCTTCTGCTATTACTGTTTTATACGACAGTAGAAATGACGTTGCTTCTATTGAACCAAAATTATACGCAAATATTGTAGCAGATAAAATATCTGAGAATCTTTTTGGCAAAGGAGATAATAGGGGTAATGACACTGTATTGATCAGAAACGTAGTCAACGAAGCTTGCTCAAATTTTTTAAAGGCTAATCCTTATGCTAAGATTCAGGACGTACTAGCAAGCCCTAGATTCGATAATATGGCAAAAGAAATCACCGAACAAATTAGATCTGTCAGCAAATATACGTCCGTAGGCCTAGTGTCGGGCGGAATATATTTACCAAAGACAAGTGTTACCCCTGAGTTGATTGATTCCGTAACGAAGCAAATTGACCATAACGTTGGTCTTAATAAAGATGAATTAGCTCAAATTCAGAACCTAACAAACGTAATTGCTAAAAATTTGTTTGGCGACGGAGCCATAGGCAGTCGTGCACCTGATACAGCAATGATTATAGCAACTTTAATGGAGACCTTTAAGGAGCTAAAAAAGGAAAATAAGAACGTCGATATAACCGACATTATAGCAGATAATGCAGAAAAGCTGGCTGGAAAAGTTGATGCTGGTTATTTTTCTACTACAAGAACTGGTCTTACGGAATTATATTATAAAAACAGTAGCTCTACCACCGTTGGACTTGTATCGGGTGGTATCTATCTAGACAAGCAAACAATACTAGGTAGCGATTTCAAGCTGGGTTTAAAGTCTCATATAAATGAACAAATTGGTCAAGAAGTGCAAAAACTAGCGGCAAAAAAGATAACTTTGTCTACAAAAGAAGATCCTAAAAAACTAGCTAAAACACTAGCTGCAACAATTGAACCAGAAATAGCACGCTCCCTGGTTGTTAATACTACTCCTAGACACTCTACTCCTTCTACCACGAGTCGTAATAAACCCAAGAGTGAGCATATAATTTAGTAAAATTATTTTAGGATTAAAAAAATAATTAATATAACTTCTTGTAAATATCGTAAAACCATTAATAATTATGGTTAACTTAGAATATAATTTGTCGCAATGTTAAAATATCTTACACTTGAAAAATACTTGACCACTCTGTTTTGGAAACAGTTGTTGATTACTTCCATAATAATCTTGAGTATATTATTTATCTCAAACACATTTGACGTTTTGCAAAAATTTAAATCTGTTAGCATTTCTCCGAGTGAATTTTGGTTACTAATTTCATATAAAGTCCCATACCTTTTTAACGAGGTTAGTGTTATGACATGCTTCATAGCGACGTTGCTGTTTATTCAAAATCTCAGAAAAAATAACGAGTTAATTATTATATTAAGTAATGGCATAGCACCATGGAGAGTATTTCTTATTCCGGTTATTGCCACTTTCTTCTTTGGCATTATTATTGTAACCTTCATCAATCCTATTGGAGTATACGGATTAACTAAATATACGAAGCTTGAAGCAACAATTACTGGAACAACCTCAACTAACTTTATTATCTCACCAACCGGGGTCTTTTTTTATGAAAAATACTCGGGTAATAATAGAATAATCCATGCAAAATCAATAATAGCAAACAGCAATATCCTTAATGATTTAACCATATTAATTGTTGATTCACAAAATAACCTAATAGAGCAAATTGATTCTGCGCATGCCACACTAGAATCAGGAGTCTTCACTCTTTCAGATACAACTGTTACATCACAGAACAATACATCAAGCGTTAACAAAATTGAGTTGCCAACGAATCTATCAATCAAAAACCTTATACTGCAATTTAATCCGCCAGAAATGATCCCACTCTGGAACTTACAAAATTCTATTAATAAATTTTTAGAATCTGGACTGGCTGTAACGCGTTACCAATTATATTATTATAAGCAGTTGTTAAAACCACTAGCAATGGTTGCTTTATCTCTAGTCGCATGTTGGTTCGTAAGCCTCAATACTAGAGATAAATCTAATTCTACTACACTAGTATTAGGCCTAGTTGTTGGCATTGGCTCTTATTTTTTCCTTGAAATAGCTCTTCGTATCCTAACCTATAGCGGATTATCACCATTTTTAGCTAGTTTGTTACCAATAATAGTTATAATTCTGATTAGTAATTTTGTTATTTTACATTTTCAAGAAGCTTGATATACTGCAGGGCAATACTATCATCTATTTAATACCGCACTTTTTTGGAGCAACATAACATGAAATTTCTAACTTTTCTTGATCGATTTTCTACAGATATTGCCATTGATCTTGGAACTGCAAATACTCTGGTTTACGAAAAAAACAAAGGCATAGTCCTCGATGCCCCATCAGTCGTCGCTCTTATAAAAAAAGACGGAACACTCAAACCATATGCTTTTGGTCACGAAGCAAAAATGATGTTAGGAAGGACACCAACTGACATTGAAGCAAAGCGACCTATGCGAGATGGCGTTATTGCGGACTTTAAAGCTGCTGAAGAAATGATTAAATACTTTATTCGTTCAGTACGAGATAAGAGATCTTTCACCGGACCAAGGATAGTAATATGCGTTCCATCTGGTTCTACACCAGTTGAAAGAAGAGCTATTCAGGAAGCAGCTGAAAGCGCTGGTGCTAGAGAGGTTTTTCTTATAGAGGAACCAATGGCAGCTGCGATCGGTGCCGGACTACCAGTCACTGAACCAACTGGCTCAATGATTGTAGATATTGGTGGCGGAACCACAGAAGTTGCCGTTCTGTCTTTAGGTGGCATAGTTTATGCGAGATCAGTTAGGGTTGGTGGCGATAAAATGGATGAGGCAATTATATCGTATATCAGAAGACATTATAACCTTCTCGTTGGCGAATCAACAGCAGAAAAAATAAAGAAGCAAATAGGTACAGCATTTGTTTCTCCTGATGTCCCTTTAAGGCAGATGGAAATAAAGGGGAGAGATTTAATAAACGGCATACCTAAGGAGATGGTTTTAAATGAAAAACAAATTTCCGAGAGTTTGACCGAACCAATCAGTCAGATTGTCGAGGCAGTAAAAACCGCTTTGGAGTGTACGCCGCCAGAACTTTCTTCTGATATTGTTGATAAAGGTATCGTTTTAACCGGCGGTGGAGCTTTATTGAATAACTTAAGCTACGTGCTGAGAGAAGCTACGCAGTTACCAGTATTCGTTGCTGATAACGCACTTGCTTGCGTTGCTCTTGGTATAGGAAGAGTACTTGAAGATTTTACACGGTTAAAGCACGTATTGTTTAAACAGGAGTAATTAGTGGCAATATTAGAAAACAGGGTACAAACTAAGAATAGTCTAATAGAATTGAGTAAATTCATGTTATTCTTTATTAGAAAGTCCTTGGTTACTACACTAGTATTGCTTTCATGCTTCTTGCTGTATTTTTCTTATCCTAAAACAATAGCTACCTTTGCACTTGATTCCATTGGGAAAACGTTATCTCTTGGAACGATTGTATATGGCCAGTCAATTAATGCGGTAAAATCTTTATACTCAATAGCTTCTTATTTTCAAGATTTAGAAGCTGAGAATTTAAAGCTGAAACTTGAGATAGCTTCTCTATCAAAGGCACAAGAACTAGCATTTTCTTTAAAAGCAGAAAATACAGCTTTAAAAGAGATACTTAATGTACCACAAAATATCGAAGCAAAATTTGTTACCGCAAAAATAGTAGGCACAATGATGAGCCCATTTACTAGCTATGCGATAATACAAGCTGGAGAAAACGACGATGTAAAAGTTAACGATATTATAAAAGGAGCGAAGGGTTTGATTGGCAGAGTTACGGAAACAGGAAATAATTATTCTACTGTAATGCTTATAAATGATCATAACTCTCGAATCCCAGTTATAACCGAAAACTCAAAGGCACGTGGGATTTTGGCAAGACAGGATAATAATTTAAAAATTATCTACTTACAAGAAGATCACAATGCACAAGTTGGAGAAATAATCCTTACCTCTGGTGATGGCAAAATATTTCCCAGAGGAATACCAATTGCTACCGTAATTAAAGTTAAAGATAAGGAGGCATTCGTAGAAATGCTTGACGATCTCAATAAAATTGATTTCGTTGTGGTCGCATCAAATACTGAATAGCCTATAAACTTGTTGAATCTCGAGATACTTGGAAAAATGAATAATAAAATAGAAGATAATTCAAAAAATAGCTCTAAATTTGAAGTACCAAGAAGCACCGTAGAAGATTCTGTGAACGAGGTTTATAGGATCCATCTAAACGAGGAAGTACTGGAACTTAGCAATGATTTTTGTAGGTATTATTACGCCACTAATTCAGAGACTGAAGAGGAATTTTTTGCTATAGTTTTTGAAAATGATTTTTTACATCCAATAAAAAATATAGATTTTCTTTCTAAAAATAGCATAATTAACCTCAATCAAATTTACGATTACTCCGTTGTTATACTCTCTTCAACTAAAGAAGAGCATTTAGCGGTCATAGTAGATAGATATAATCCTTCTGATAATCTTGCTAGCTATCTTGCAAGTGGTAATACAATCAATACTAACGAGCTAGAAGACTTGATTAAAAACCTTTTGGATATTTTTTCTAAACTAAGTAACGCCGATATTTATTGCTATACCATAAAGCCTTCTAACATTTTGATGAATAACGGTGAATTTCTTGCTCTCCGAGAGTTTATTGATTCATATCCAAATTTTTATCAAGAAGCGCAATATCTGGCTCCGGAGCTAGCAGGATGCCATGTAGCGGCACGCTACGTACTTAATGTAAAGTCGGATATATACGCTCTGGGAGTCACGATATTTGAAGCATATACAGCAAAATCAATTTGGAAAGAACACAAAAGCATTGTTGAATATAATAATGCACGATTCGAAAACACTACTAGTAAATACCTCCTTTCGGGAACAAGAGTACCAGAAAAATTACGCGTGTTTTTTAAATGGACACTTCATGACGAAGCAAATGTTAGATGGGGAATAGACCAGATTAAAGAATGGATATCGAGTAAAATTACAAAGGCTGTACACGAGTCAATATCAGATAATAAGAACACTATTGCTTTTGATGAAGTTAACTACTCGAGTTTAAAGTCAATTTCTTACGCGCTTTTTCATAACTGGCCTGAAGCAATTAAATTTATCAGAGATAATAAATTATTTAAGTGGGCAAGTAGAGAAATATTAGATAGCGATTCACTAGAACAAATAAAGGCACTTGTTGATAAGAAATCAGAATCTCCTTTTATGGTAACAAACTTGGTTACCTCTAACATTAAAGTATCAAAATTATTATCGCTCTTAGATCCAAATGGCCCGATAAGATATGAGGGAATTGCATTGTCTGCAGCTTCTATTCCATATTTTGTATATTATTTGGTTACGCAAAACAAGAGAGAATTGGTTGAAAAAGTACTAAAATTAATTAAGGATGAGTCGTGGTTACCTTATCAAAAAAATCACGATGCAGCTGGTTATTTAAAAAAAATACCTGCTGAGGATTATCTACATCTTGCCTCATACATACATACTGGTTCAGTGGCAAAAAGCGTAGAAAGATTTGCTTATTCATTGAATACTAATGCTTGTTGTTACTCTCCGGTACTAAAGGGTAAATATGTAACTACGATTAACGAATTATTGAATGCTTTAGATACACATGCTGAGAAAAACCCTAAAAAATTTAATATTGATCGGCATATAATTGCTTTTATTGCTGCAAAACTAGAGCTTACGGACGATATAAAATCAGCTATACTCCCTAATTTTCCAAGATTTGCTGAGCACCCTGTAATAAGGGGACTAAGTGTACTCAACATTCTTGAACAACATGAGCCAGAAATAAAAATTCCTAATATATGCAAAGTTATTGCCTCAGATTTAAAGGATTTATTTGAAGAACACATACATAACATTGAGTTTAAAAAAAGAATTATTGCTCAGCTCACTGAAGTTGCAAAAGAAGCTAATTTGAAGAAAATTATTGAGATTTTATCCAATCAGCAACAGTTTATTAATGACTATAATGGTTATTACGAAGCATGTAGAAAAACAAAACTAATTGAAGAAAAAATTAAAACACTGAGTAATGAGGATAAAATGTTCAGCGGAGCTCTGTTACTTGGTCAAAAGACAACTGTACTAGTCTCTTATGTTTTATGTTTTATCGTAACAGTCGCAGTAATAATTTAGGTATCCATATGTTACAATCAAGCACCGATAAAAACTTTAAGTTTGCTTCTTCTTTGATAAAGGTTATTGCCGTAGTAATCGCACTAATGGTAATAGTCATTTCGAGATACGCCTTTATCTTTTTTGCAACAGCAATGTTGCCAACAATTTTTGCTATTTTCTTTGATAAAAATGAACATAGATGTCTTTCAGCAACCATATGTAGCTTTAATTTGATTGGAGTTATGCCTTATCTTATACGTGTATGGGAAGCAAGTTCCGTAGATTATCTTGCTCAACAGCTCTTAGCTGATGTCGGAACATGGATGGTTATTTATGGGGCAGCACTTATTGGTCAATTACTTTATGCTTCAATGCCATTACTAGTTGTTAGGATATATTCAGCAAGAATGCGAGTAAGGACTGAAAAATACGAGAAACAACACAAAGAGCTCTGTGAACAATGGGGAATTGACATAAAATAACCATTACAAATTTACGCTAACTCACCTTATAGACTATACAAGTGAGCGGTTTGGCATTGATAACTTATTTCACAATAACCTATGTATATCTACAGTAAGTATATTGCCAAAACTATCATCCCAGTATTGTTTGTCATAACTATAGTTTTAACCAGTCTTGTCTGGATCGTACAAGTATTGAACTTAGTTAGCCTGTTAGAAAAAGGTGTTGAATTAAAGAGCTTTATCAAACTAGTAGCGCTGTTGATACCTTACTTGTTATTCATGATAATGCCTATTATTTCTGTAATAGCAGTAATTTATGTATATACTCGCCTTCAGGATGAGAGGCAGTTAATCATATTAAGAGGATCAGGTCTTAACAATTACGAAATAGCAAAACCCGCCTTATTCGTTGCTATGATACTAACCATTATAGCCGCTTATATCTCTGCATATCTAATGCCAGTTTCTTACAATAACTTAAAAAAAAATATTAGTAATGTTAAAGAAACCTATGTATCAAATATAATTGAAACTCGAACATTCAACCAGATTTCGAAATATGCTACGATATATGTAGATAGGAAAAATAAAAATAATGAGATGCAAGGAATAATTTTGTTTGATAATAAACTACCAGAAAATAAAACTATTTTTTTTGCTAAAAAAGGAGAGATACTAAACTCTGATCAGCAAAACACTAAATTCCTATTATCAGAAGGATTAAGACATTCATATGATGCACAAGGAAATATTACCACGCTTCATTTTGATCATTTAGTGATTGAGATAACTAGCGAAACTCAAGATGATTCTGATCGCGCCAGAACAAGCATGGAATTATTTATTCCACAAATGCTTTGGCCAGATTTATCTATACCAATAGAAAAACAAAACCGTTTAATCACTGATGGTCATTCAAGATTAGTTTGGCCATTATTTAATTTTGTTTTTGTTTTCTTGTCTCTAGCAACATTCCTAAATTTCTCATACACACGTAAAACTCAAGTTAAACAATTTATTTATACCTTTGTACCAGTTCTAATTGCATCATACTTTCACTTTACCTTACAAAAAATGGCCTATAAAGATTTGGATTATATTTTTCTCTGTTATGCCAATGTATTTATTTGTATTATTTTCAGCATATGGCAAAGTACTAGAAACAGCCTGTAACGCCAGTTTTAGATAAGAGATATGCATTTCAAAGGCCTTCAGGAGTTTCTTACATTTCTTGAAAAAAATAATCACTTAAGAAGAATCACAAAGTCTGTTTCTACTAGGCTTGAAATTACGGAAATAAGTCGAAGATTCTTAGCACAAAATGGCCCCGCGCTGCTTTTCGAAAATGTGATAAAAGATAACGGTGAGTTATCAGACTACCCTGTTGTTACAAATTTATTTGCCTCTAAAGAACGAATCGCACTTGCTCTTGGAATAAAAAATTCAGAACAGCTCAGAGAATTTGGTAAGCTGTTAGCTTTTATGAAAAATCCAGAACCTCCAGCATCACTGAAAGAAACATTTGCGATGCTGCCAATTGCTAAAAGAATTTTATCAATGCCTCCAAAAACTGTTTCAAAAGGCAGCTCTCAGGAAATAATAATAACCGACCCTGATCTTAGTATATTACCTATTCAGACCTGTTGGCCTGAGGATGTTAGCCCGTTAATTACATGGCCACTGATTGTAACAAAAGGAACTGGAAATGATAAAACAGATAATTATAACCTAGGAATATACAGACTCCAGCCAATCGGTAAAAACCAACTTATAATGCGATGGTTAAAAATGCGCGGTGGAGCAGGCCATTATATAAAATGGCAAAACCTTGGCACCCAATCTATGCCTGCTGCTGCGGTAATCGGAGCTAACCCTGCAATTACATTAGCAGCAGTAATGCCGATTCCAAACACTATGTCAGAGTATAATTTTGCAGGATTACTCCAAAACAAATCACTACAACTTGTACAATGCAAGACTATCGATTTAAAAGTTCCAGCTCACGCAGAAATAATCTTAGAGGGTGAAATTAGCCTTACTGAATATCAGCCGGAAGGTCCATTTGGTGACCATACTGGATATTATAATGACGTAGAATTATTTCCAGTATTTACAGTCAAGGCAATAACAATGAAAAAGAAGCCTGTATATTTAAGTACATATACTGGAAAGCCACCAGATGAACCTTCAATTCTCGGG
>JANNVO010000231.1:0-1764 GCA_031414475.1 Rickettsiales bacterium | reverse complement strand
TGCAACGCCCGGCAGCACGCGGCAACGCGCGGCGGGATCGGCGGGCGCATGGTGCGGGGGGATAGGCCCTCAAATCTCTAGGCGATTCGGACCTAGACCGAGCCTCCCTCGCGCTGCGCATAACCGCGAAACTCGATAGGGGGGGGGAGGGGGCGGGCCAAATCTCTGTGGCGTTTTCGCCCTAGACCGTGTGCGTAGTGAAATTATTCACGCGGGTTTTTTGTGGGAGGGGAGATGCAAACGGAGGGGGCAATGCGGCCCGTGTGGGGGCATCGCTGGGGGCATTTTGCAAAGCGGCCGGGGAAAATTGCCTTATGATCCATGGCCTTGCAACATTGATTCGGCTGTCTCTCTCCCGCCAACGTGTTCCCGACAGCGTTTAAACGGTCACCGGCACAGTTGACTGTGCTACCCATTATGGGTATTCTGCTACCCATGATGGGTAGTCAAGCTGTCTCCTCTGCCGGCTCGCCGTCTCTTTTCGGCAAGACGCGGCAGGCGCTGCTCGGGCTTCTATACGCCCGCGCGGACGAAGAGCACCTGCAGGAGAGCCTGATCCGGCTTGCGGGCCTCGGGCGAGGCACGGTGCAGCGCGAGCTCGAATTCCTCGCACGGGCAGGCGTCGTGCGGCGTACCCTGCGCGGGCGGCAAGTGTACTTCCAGGCGAACTCGGAGTCGCCGATCTATGCGGAACTGCGCGGACTGGTGGTGAAGACCGGCGGCGTCGCCGACGCCCTGCGAGCTGCGCTCGGGCCGCTGGCTGAGCGCATTCAGGTGGCATTCATCTATGGCTCAGTTGCCAAGGGCCAGGAGCGCCGCGCCAGCGACGTGGATGTCATGGTGATCGGCCAAGTTACATTTGCGGAAGCATCCGAAGCATTGGGGGGCGCGCAGAAATCAATCGGGCGCGAGGTCAACCCTTCGGTCTATGCGCCGACGGACTTTCGCGCGAAACTCATCGCCAAGCACCATTTTCTGGGTAGCGTGATGAAGGGCGAGAAGATCTTCCTGATCGGAGACGATCGTGAGCTTGCGAGATTGGCAAAAAAATAGCGGGCTCGTCGAGCACAAGAGCAGCCCCGAGGAGATTGCGGCGCTGCTTGCCATCGTCGAGCGCGATCTTGCCAATGCCAAAGTGGCAGGGCTTGCCGACGACTGGCGGCTCAGCATCGGCTACAACGCGGCGCTCCAGGCCGCGACCATCGCGCTCGCAGCGTCCGGCTTTCGCGCGGCGCGCGAGCAGCACCACTATCGGACCATTCAAAGCCTTGCGCTGACGATCGGCTGGCCGGCCGCCAAGGTTGACCGCTTCGACCGCTTCCGCAAGAAACGCAACATGATCGGCTACGAGACCGCTGGTGTCGTCTCCGAGCAGGAGGCCCGTGAAATGCACGAGCTTGCCGTTGGATTGCGCGACGATGTTCTTGCTTGGCTGCGAAAAAAGCATCCCAAGCTGGCGGGGCGGTAAAGGTTCGAATCCCTCTCTCTCTCTCTCTCTCTCTCTCTCTCTCTCTCTCTCTCCGCCAGACAACTTTCATGTTCAGAGACGGACCACTCCGCCGTAGGCCGCCCGAGGAAATCCGCTACGGCACGGGCAAGTCGGCGGTAGGCCCGGTCCTCGTCGCTTGCAGCGACAAAGGCATCGTGACGATCATGGTGCGGGAGAGGCCGGCTCAACTCCTGCGGGACATCCGCGCGCGGTTTCCCAAGGCTGAGCTCGTGCGCGACGAGAAAGGCTGCGCGCCGGTAGTCGCGAAAGTCGTG
>JANNVO010000230.1:0-24461 GCA_031414475.1 Rickettsiales bacterium | reverse complement strand
ATGAACAAAAGTTGGATATCCTTGATTTAAGTGGAAGTCAATATGTTGTAATGAAAAATGGAAGGAGAAAATTGACAAATGCGTATAAAGAGTACAAGTTAATTGATGCCGTTAAATTTAATTAAAATACTTACGCTCTTTTATATCACCCTCAGGAGCTGATTCAGCACTTTTACTCTTCCATTTCTTTGCACCATCTCTCTTTTCACCTTTGTCATCTTTGGACTCGGTTCTTGGTGCGCGTACTTCCTTATCTGACTTTGGTTCTTTTTGCGCTGGAACTTCTGAATCTACGTTCTTGATTGTAAGCTTCGCTTTACCACGGTCAAAACCAATGAGTTTAACTCTTACTTTCTGACCTTCAGTTAGTGCGCCTGCAACAGATTCTATTCTCTCTTGCGCAATTTCACTAATATGAACAAATCCATCACGGCTGCCTAAATAGTTAACGAAAGCACCAGCGTCGAGAATTTTTACAACGGTACCTTCAAAAATATCACCCATCTCAGGATCTATTGCAATTTCTTTAACTCTGGCTACAGCAGCTTCAAGCTTTTCTCTACCAACTGCAGAAACTGAAACTAGTCCATCATCAGTTATATCAATCTTGGCACCAGTAGTGTCACAAATTTCTCTGATAACCTTACCACCCTGACCAATAATTTCACGGATTTTATCTTTAGGAACCATGAAAGATTCAATCATCGGAGCATTGCTACTGATTGAAGAATTTGAAGTAATAGCATTTGCCATTTTATTCAGAATATGAATACGACCATGCTTAGCTTGATCTAAAGCTTTTTCCATGATTTCAAAAGTAATACCAGCGACTTTAATATCCATCTGGAGCGCTGTTACCCCATCACTGCTACCAGCGACTTTGAAATCCATATCACCAAGATGATCCTCATCTGCAATAATATCGGAAAGAACTATGAACTGATCGCCTTCTTTAATCAACCCCATAGCAATCCCAGAAATAGCCGCTTTCATTGGCACTCCAGCATCCATCAACGCCATGGAGCCTCCGCAAACTGTTGCCATTGATGAAGAACCATTTGATTCGGAAATTTCAGATACTACTCTTACCGTGTATGGGAAGTCTGCTTTTGTTGGTAACGCTCTTTTTAGAGCACGCCACGCAAGTTTACCATGACCAATTTCACGTCTGCTTGGTGCTCGAAGAGGTGAAGCTTCGCCAACAGAGTATGGAGGAAATAAATAGTTCAATAAGAAACCCTCTTTATATTCTCCTTCAATACAATCGATGATCTGCTCATCTTGACCAGTACCAAGCGTTGTTGTAACAATAGCTTGAGTTTCTCCTCTGGTAAAAAGTGCCGATCCATGAGTGCCAGGGAAGAGTGTTACTTCACATTCAATTTGTCTAATCTCATCAGCTAATCTACCGTCAATTCTTACCTTTTTCTCCAGCGTATTTGCTCTTAAAACTTCGGCCTTAACATCAGATAAAGCAAAATCAACTTGCATCTGTGTATATTGCCCATCTGCAGTGAATCTCTCAATCATATTGCTCGAAATTGCATCAATAGCAGCATAACGCTCTTGTTTCGTTTTAATCGCAAATGCTTTAGTAATATCATCTTTAGTTAATTTACGAAGGTCATTTTTAAGCGTTACAGGGAAAAGTTCAGTAGTTTCCCATGCCGGTTTGCCAGCAGCGGCTTTCAATTCTTCTATAAGTTTGATAACAGGTTGGAAAGCCTCATGACCAAATTTTACCGCATCAAGCATTTGTTGTTCAGTCAAGAAATCAGCCTCAGACTCAACCATCATTACTGAATCTTTTGTACCAGCTACAATTAAATCAAGCTTACTATCTTTTATTTCTTCAAATGTTGGGTTTAATACAAATTTACCGTCTATCATTCCAACTCTGCTTGCAGCAACTATATCAAGATATGGCACACCTGATATTGCCAAAGCAGCTGAGGCACCAATCAATGCTAAAATATCAGGATTGTGGCTTGGATCAAAAGAGTGAACGCTGCACAAAATTTGTGTTTCATTGAAAAAACCATCATGAAATAATGGTCTAATTGGTCTGTCAATAAGCCTTGAAACCAGCACTTCTTTTTCTGATCCTCTACCTTCCCGTTTAAAAAATCCACCTGGAATTTTACCAGCAGCATGAGATTTTTCTTGATAATTAACAGTCAAGGGGAAAAAGTTCATTCCTGGATTCGCAGCTTTTGCCGATACAGCAGTACACTGCACCACTGTATTTCCCATTTTAACCATGACAGCACCGTCAGCCTGACGAGCAATTTTCCCAGTCGATAGTTCTAGAGTTACACCATTCCAAATAGTGTGTTTTTTTATTTCATTAAACATTAAATATATTCCTAAATTTTTATTATAATTATTTATCACATCCCTTCGAATTCGATACAAAAAAGGCTTTCAAAAGCAACCTATTTTTCTCACGCAGTATACTAACATGAAATTGTAAAAAAGAAATGATAAAAGTTATTTTTGATAGGGGTTAGCCAATAACATATGCTTCTAGTGGTTTATCGTTTCTTAACTCAATATTTGGCTTGAATCGCCTACAATCACCTTTGAGTCCGGACTTTTCAAAGTCAGGCCAATTACGATTAGCTAATGCAAGACTATTGGCTGGTAGCATTCCATCTAACAGAATAGGCACCGGATCAAAATCCAGCACCTATAAATTCGACTAAACTAAAACAGATTACAAAAATCAGCAATTCGTTGATATTTTGACAGCGTTTTGGACCATCTGTATCCAAATTATTAAGAGAATTATTTTCTTAAATTTAATCTACTGATTAACTGTACATACCTATTGAGACTACGCTTCTTTAAGTAAGTAAGTAGACTACGTCTACGACCAACTAATATCAGCAACCCTCTTCTTGAGGAAAAATCTTTATGATTTTCTTTTAAGTGAGCAGTCAAATTATTTATTCTTTCAGTCAGAACAGCGCACTGTACCTCTACTGAACCAGTATCACTTTCAGTTGTAGCATATTCTTTTATGAGCTCAGTTTTGCGCTCTTGCATTATCGACATCTGTATTCTCCATAATTATAAATTAAACACTCTCGAAGATTTAAAGTTATTTGAGTGCAAGCTTCCAATGGCAACTATATGACCATTATTTCTTACCCAAACTAATTCAAAATTTTGGTCAGTATCAAACTGACAAGCTTGACCAAAGCGAATTTTTTGAGTTTGAGAGTTGCTTGCATCAAGTACCGGGATGTCGTCTAGTACAGCCTCAATCTTCAAGCACTTTTCCTGCAGGAGTAGTTTCGCCTCCTCAAAAGTCATTTGCGAACAGCTAGAAATGTCAATTGCAGTCTTTGCATTAAACATTCCAACTCTTGTGCGCCGCAATTCTACCACAAATCCCAAACTTTGCAAGGATAAAGAAATATCTTCCGCTAGCGTGCGGACGTAAGTACCCTTGGAGCATTCACAAACATAACTAGCCGTAGCCTCTTCTTGTGAGTAGCCCGTGCATTTTAGTCCATATATTTCTATAGTGCGCTTTGCTAGCGCCACCTCTTTTCCCGCGCGAGCAAGTTTGTACGCTCTCTCTCCATTGATTTTTAATGCTGAATAAGCTGGAGGAACCTGTTCTATACGCCCAATAAACTCCGAACATACAAGGTGGCATTCATCCTCGTTTGGTATATGTTCTGATACTTCAATTATCTTACCAGAACTATCGGCAGTATCTGTTTTCGCTCCAAACTTAATCGTAAATTCATACTGTTTTTTAGCGTCTATTAAGATGCTAACTAACTTGGTCGCCTCACCTATGGCGATTGGCAATACCCCCTCAGCTTCAACATCAAGAGTTCCGGTATGACCAACTTTTAACCCTTTAAAAACCCTCTTTACCAATGCTACTGCTTTTGCAGAACTGATATTTCTGGGTTTATATATGTTTAGCCAACAATTCATTTATGTGTACAGATTATTTAGATTACTACAGGCTTATTTGGGGCACTATAGTTATTTAAGTTGACATAGCCACCTTTTTTATGTCATTCCCGCGGAGGCGGGAATGACAATTACTCTGTAACAAATTACTCTATGTCAACTTAATTTACTATATAATACCATTTCCCAGTTTAAATCAGACACATGACTCGTCAGAGGTATTACTCGAAATACCATTTTAGAGCGAGCTTGCGGGGCTTACAAGTGTAAGCAAGCACAACTGAGTCTTGAAAAATTCGTTTGGATCATTTGAAATGGGAAATGGTATAAAACTCTTCACCAATAGCAATTTCTTGGCGATCATTTTGTTTTCGCCAATTATTGGTATCTCTGAGAGAATAAATACAACCACAATATTCTTGTTTATAAAATTCCTCTTCTTTTGCTAGTTCATACATCCTTGCCCCACCACCATCTTTTCGCCAATTATATGTCCAGTAAGTAACACCAGGATAATGAGCAGCCGCGCGTTGACCACTATCATTAATTTGCTCCATGTTCTTCCATCTGGATATACCAAGAGAACTAGTAATTACTTTAAAATCATGTTCATAAGCATAAAGCGCAGTTCTCTCAAAGCGCATATCAAAACACATAGTACAACGAACACCTCGTTCTGGCTCTTGTTCCATTCCTTTAGCTCTAGCAAACCAGTTTTGCACATCATAATCTGCATCTATAAAAGCAAGTCCTAACTTCTCTGCAAAACGAATATTTTCTTTCTTACGAATTTCATATTCTTTTTTAGGATGAATATTTGGATTATAGAAAAATATGGTTAGATCAATTCCAGATTCAGCCATTTTTTCAATTAAAGGTCCAGAACACGGAGCACAACAAGAGTGCATCAGCACCCTTGTTTGACCATTTGGAACTTCGAATAAGCCTTCTTCTGTAACTAATTTGGAAAGAGATTTACTCATGTATTATATCATCAGACAAATTGCTTCTGTATGTTTCTTTATAGAAATACAGTGTGCATAAACAGAATAGTGCTAAACCAGTTAAATAATATGCCAGAGAAATCTGCTGACCAGTAAATTTATGTAGCGCGGCTCCAACCATTGGAGCTGTCCCACCAAAAATAGCTGCACTTAAATTATAAGAAATTGCAACGCCTGTAAATCGAACTCTAGTTGGGAACAGCTCTACAAGAAGTGTTGGCACAGGCCCCATATAAGCTCCAACTATACCAGCAAAAATAATTTGCGACAATACAGCAACTACATAGTTCATGGAGTGGAGAGCTAAAAAGATAGGATATATCGATATTACAAGAGCAACGCTTGCCCATACTATCACTGGTTTTCTACCAATCCTATCAGATAGATAAGCAGAAATAGGAAACATTATACTCATACTTACTAAAATTAGTCCACACGTGATAGTACTTTGATTTTTCTCATACCCTAGAGTTTCCATATAATTTTTAATGAACACTGTAGTTGTATAAAATGGCGCAGTAACATTGATGTAAACCGCCATTGCAATTAACACCTCTCTCCAATATTTGCAGAGTGTTTCTCTAAGAGGAGTGCGAGAAAGCGCCCCTTGAGCTTTGGCAGCTTTGTATAAAGGGCTCTCTGATAGATGAGACCTGATGTAAAGACCTACAAGCCCTATAAATAAACCAGCAATAAATGGGATTCGCCACCCCCAAGATAATAAACTTTTCTCCGACAAAAAATACGTGAAGCCTTGCGCAACTATAAGACCAAGAAGCATCCCTAAGCACATACTAACGAAAGCCGCACTACCAGCTAGACCTCTCTTATCTGCCGGTGAATGCTCAACTATATAAGCAATACAGCCACTGAATTCTCCTCCAAGAGAGAACCCTTGAAGCAATCTAATTATTACCAGGATTATAGGTGCCGCTATTCCTATAGACTCATACGATGGCAATAATCCTATACCAGCAGTAGGAACTGCCATAAGCATAATTCCTATTACTAACGCCATTCTTCTACCCAACCTATCACCTATTTGGCCAAAAATAATACCTCCCAAAGGTCGCACAACAAACCCAGCAGCAAAAACTGCAAAAGTAAGTATCTCGACAAATTCTGTTTTGGGGAAAAATTTTAACCCAATAATGTAGGCAAACTGCGCATACAACGCATAATCATACCATTCAAGAGCATTCCCGATCATCCCAGAAATCACAACTTTTCTCATTATTCGCCCCAGTTTATTTTTTTAACTACTATACAACACAGAGAGTCATAATATTATTATCTATACATGTTTCAAGGAGTAATTTTATTGTAAGTAATTTTTAATTTAATATGCAGCTAAAATACCTAAAGAAGAATTGTGCTAATACCAATGGCGCAAAGAATAGATCCAGATACAAGGTGGACTATTTTTTGAGCATAAGGTGTATTCACCCAGCGGTGAATTTTACTTGCTGCCATCGTATAGAAAGAAGAGCCAGTTAAACCCAGCATTACAAAACTTACCCCCATAAGTACTGTTTGGCTAAAAATATTTCCATTTGGGTTTAAAAATTGCGGTAAAAACGCTAACAAAAAAATGATAGTTTTAGGATTAAATGCAGTAATGAGCATAACATGGGCAAAAACTTTTTTGTCTGGCAATTTGATATTAATCTTCTGATCACTAGCAATTTTTTTTCGTGACAAAATATGCCCCACTCCTAATACTATCATGTACAGCCCACCCACAATTTTTAATAGCGCAAACGAACTAGGGTAAAATTTTAGTAATGATCCAAGAACAAATAGGGAAAAATTTACAGCTATAATATCACCAAGCAAAACAGCTGGTATAGTATATTTACCCACTTGCCTCCCATAAGTTAATGCATAATGCACTACTAACAACACGGTTGGACCAGGAGTATACACTAGCAATGCATTTGCGGCGAGAAACGCTAGATAAGCTTCAATTGTCATAGGCATCGCAATTATAGCCATTCAAGTTAAATACTGCTCGAGCTAAATTGTACTTGAATGACTCAACACAATCTACAAAAAGCCTATCAATTACGTGTATATTAAAGAGAGACACTTAGCCATAAGTTGTTTTTTATGGCAAAGTAAATTTAAATACCGTCCTATTTTTTCCAGCGCTTTCAGCTTTGATTGTGCCGTTATGCAACTTAATTACTTTCTCACATAAGGCAAGCCCAACCCCTCTCCCGCCAGCTGTAGTCTTGGTCCTAGAGCTAACAGTAAAAGGCTTAAAAATATCGTATATGTCTTCTTTTGGCACGCCTATTCCTTCATCAGTAATAGTGAACTCTACTCCTTGATCCGTTCTTTTTAAACTTATACTAATACGTCCTACTTTACAGTAATTAATAGCATTGATAATTAAATTGTCGAAGGTCTGACCTATATAATATTTATCACACACCGATATTAGTCCTTCCTCAATATCAACAATAAATGTTCTAGCGTCATCTTCTATATACAGCTTTTTGCAAATCTTAATACGCTCATGGAGTAAGTTGCTTAAAACTACTTGAGAGACTGTTAATTCATAGTCCACAACCGATATTTTTGCCAGATCAATAAGATTATCATAGTAACTACCAAGCTTTACAGAGCTTTTAAAAATAGTCTCAGCTGCACCTAAGCGTTGCTGATCTGTAAGCTTGTGATAGCTTTCAAATAACACTTCTGACATACTTCTTATACCAGTTTGTGGCGCATGAAACTCATGAGTTATATTACGAATAAATTCCTCTTTTGCTGCTAGAGCTTTCTCTAGCGCTCGTTCTCTATCACTTATCCTATCCCCTAGATGATCAACCTTCGCTTCTGTGAGTTCTTGCCTCTCTTGCTTAGGCTTGAGAAAGATAACTACTGCAGTGCCAATTAATAGAAGAGTATATAGAATAAATGCGCTAGATTCTAACTTGAGATTAAGGCTTTCCACACTAACGCCAGTATAATACTTGTAAAATTGAGTACCTAGATATAACCCTACTACAATCATTCCAACTGCAATCTTCCATCTAGTCAAAATTGCTACTACTATAAGGTTGACTGTAAATACAACAACCTCCATAGAACCAAAATTACTCAGCATTACAAAAAAGCTGCTACAAATTACTAACAAATAGAACACGCCTATATTCCAAACAATTTGTACAATAATTTCTTTTTTTAATGGAGTTGGCCAAATAGGATGTGTAACAAAAGACACTGAAAAGATCAGCATGCTTTCATAAATATATAATAACGATTCTTTATCTCTCCATACAGGAATAGCTGACATGTAGTACATAGTACAAATGGTGGATATGATACAAAAGATACCAAAACCACTATAAACTAACTCTTCTTTTGGCGAATTATTCTTGCAAAAAGTTAGAAAACTAAAGCTTCTAATAGATTCAATAAAAGAAAACTTACTTTTTCTTTGCAACCCAACCTCCTGGCTGTTTCAACAAGTAATGACTTCCTATCAAGAATACTAAACTTGCAATATCTCCTGGCACCATACTATCTATCCCAGTATCCATAAAAAATTGACGCCAGATTAATACACAAATAAAATTAGCTCCCATAGCTATCAACACCGACTTCTCTGTGGTACGAAATCCCAAAATAGCCATAATTAATGGCACAACTACCAGGTTATAGCTTTGTGTCATAAACACTAAAGAAAGCAAGTCATAGTCCAGGGACGCTAGAAATATAGCTATTGCACCTATAACTAAAGCTATGATTTTGGTAAAAAATAGTTCGCTTTTAAATTTAATATTCAAAGGACTTAAAAAATCATGAGTCAGCACCACCGAAGCAGAATTTAAATTAGCATCTCCATTAGACATACACATAGCACCGATTCCTACTAATATAAACCCCTTAAGTCCAACATGAGAATAATTATCTATTATATAGTGGACTAAATTTTCTGGCTCCAGATTAGGATCGACATTAAAGAGCAGAAATCCAATCCAAGACATTCCACATAAAATTAATAGTAGTAATATAGATGAGGTAGTGAACGCCTTTTTAACTTGTTCTGTAGAACGACCTATGCTTATTCGTTGAAAAAGAGTGGGATCAAAACCAGGCGTTGCAAATAAAGCAAACAAAAATATCAATGACCAAAATTGGGGATTTGAGAAACCTGTAAATTCTTGATAATTAAATATAGGATTACTAGTAGCCACCGTGAAATCAAAACCATTAATATTAGTATATTCATGCCAAATAATAATACTAAGTACTGGAATCAAAACACCAAAAGTAAAGAACTGTATTACATCTGTAAAAGCAATTGACCTAATCCCACCAAAGGCTGAGTAAGATATTACTATAAAACCAGCCAAATAAATTGCATAGTCATTCGATATTCCCAAGTAAGATTTAAAAATACTAGCAAAAACCTTGAATTGTAATGCTAAAAATCCTGCAGCAACTATCGATCCACAAATAGCCGAAATCATCCTTACGCGTTTCCCATATAAATTACCCATAGCCTCAGCTACGGATATATTACCTAAAAACTCCGCCATTCTTGGAACAAAAACATAAGCTATTAAGAACAGGCCAAACGCCATTCCCAAACACCCGATAGCATAATGTAGACCAGTAGTGTAAACCTGAGCTAAAGTAATAAAAAGATAATCACCACCAAGCCAACCAGCCATTATTGTGGAGACAAGAGTGCCCGTGCTAAAATTTCTACCACCCAAAGCATAATCTTCTATGGTCTTATTACCTCTGCCCCAGTATAAACCAAAACCAACATTTATTATTAAATACCCAACAAAAATAGCAATATCTATGTCAAAATTCATTGTTCAACTATAAATTGATTTACATATTTTCTACTTATAATACAAAATAAAGATCAAGTAAAAGGTAATTTTACTAAAAAACACAATAATTAGGTATAAGCTTTTATCCAGAATTAGGTTAGGAGCAATAACACACTAGGGTTTAGAGCAGTTTTGCCTTATTATAAGATAGAGTAATTGATAATTTATAGTGGCGTTAAATTCAAAAAAATCTATAAACCACTGAATTATTAAAATAACAATTATTTTAATTGGGAGCGAGAACTGATGCAGTCACAAAAGTAGCTACGTCCACCGTTTGACTCGTTCATGAATTTGCCTGAAAATAGTGAATGGTGCGTCCTGGTGCATGATTTGCGAAACCATATTGAGGTTCATAAGAGGATAATTAAGATATTTAGTATTATGTTTCCTAAAAACTTTATGTACTTAATATATAATTAAGGCCAGCCATATTCCCCATAAGATTCCTGATTACTCAATGAGCTAATAGCACGAGTAGCAAGAGGACCTAATGTAGGCGGTAGATTTTTTAAAGAATACCATCCTGCCGCCAGATGCTTTTGAGGTTCTTTATTATATGACAGCCCCTTCCAATCACTTACAGTAAAGAAAAAATGAATTTTATGCTTATTCTCTAACTTCCTATCAAGAACATATTTAAAGGTTAGCTTGTTCTCCTCAATCTCTACTCCGATCTCTTCCATTACTTCTCGTTTTAGTGCTTGCCGCAAGGATTCTCCTGACTTAACATGTCCTCCAACTAATGAATGCTCATAGCCTGTATCAGTCCTTCTCTGTAGTAGAAAAATCTGCTCATCCTTTAATAGCAGGAGCCAAACTATTACCTCTAGCAGATTAGACCTTTTCTTTAATTAAATTTATCTATACTCTTAATCAGTTAGAATAGCTTATACAATAAGAGTTTCTCTCAATGATTGATACTAATTCTCTACCTTCAGCGCCGTATTCTTATTAAGATTATAGCTTACTTAAGGTAATTTCGTAAAATATATTTAGGATGAATTCATAAAAACGGCAAAAACCGGAGAATGGTGCACCCGAAGGGAGTCGAACCCCTAACCTTTTGATTCGTAGTCAAATACTCTATCCAATTGAGCTACGGGTGCGGATAAAATTTACTATAGTAACTTCAATAGCGTTATACATATAAGCACGAAATCACGAAAACTATATACAATTAAGTGAGCGACTAATTAAGTGAGCGACTAAGTAACAACACACAATAGTATTTTGGAACCTGTATAACTGAAATAGTAGAAACCGTCAAGCTAAATGACTGTATGTAATTGGGATTGCTCAATTAATTTTAGATTTATATTAAAATTTTAATTGCCAATATAATATTCATCACCCGCTAGCTCGATTTTCTTCTGCTGATTTATCTAAACTATTGAGATATCTGTAGATATCCTTGGCACTTATTACCCGCCAAATCCTATCAGTTTTTTTTATTTTGTTGCCTTTTCCATATATAATAAATAATTAGAGCACCCACTAATAGTATAAAAATAAGGTTGAATTGCTTCAAGTATTTTTTAATTAAGAACTCGTTTTCCCCAATCATATAACCCAATGTTATTAAAACAGCACACCAAATAATACCACCGATTGATGTATATAGCGCAAAAAGCTTTAAATTCATTTTTGCTAGTCCCGCAGGAAATGAAATGAAATGTTTTACCCCAGGCAAAAATCTTCCAGTAAAAACCGATATTGCTCCATGTTCGGCAAAAAACTTTTCTATTTTGTTTAATTTCGATTGATTCAGGAAAAAATATTTTCCCTTATCTACAAATAATAAACGACCAAAAAAATAAGCGATATAATAATTAGCAAGCGCTCCACCAAGAGTACCTAAAGCGCTAACTAGCAATACTAACGGTCCACTCATTTCACCCTTTTGCACAAGATAACCTGCCGGTATTAAGGTAATCTCGGCAGGAATAGGTATAAAGGTGCTTTCAATAAATGTCATGATAAATATGCCAAAATAGCCTAGACTTTCAACGAACCAGACAACTTGAAGAAAAAACTCATACATCCCAGCTAAAACCTATTACTAATCAAATATTCATTATAAATAATGGGTGGTAAAATACTAGTGTAAACATAAATTTTATTATCTTCAATTACTGTTTGCAGCAGACCCCTACTTTATACCAAGTCCTTTATTAGCCACCACCCAATTGCTATTTAAATAATCATTCGAATGCCTAGCCAAATATTCTTGATATGTTCCCTTAAAATCAACCACTCCTTTAGCAGTAAGAGCTATAACCCTATTGGCAATATCAGTAGCAAAATCTCTATCATGCGTCACTAAGATTAAGGTTCCTTCGTAATTTACCAAAGCTTGTTTTAAAGTTTCTTTTGATTCAATGTCTAAGTGGTTAGTTGGTTCATCAAGTACTAGAACATTACCCTCTTCAAGAATAATTTTTGCAAGCAAAAGCCTTGCTCCCTCGCCTCCACTTAAATGCAAAATATTCTTATTAACCTCATCTTGGCGAAACAACACTTGCCCAAGTATACTACGAATAGTACCGGTTAGTTCATTTTCCGCCTGGCGAGACAACCAGTTAATAACACTTACACTTTCGTTTAATAATTCATGATGATCTTGAGCAAAATATGAAATTTGAGATTCATATCCCCACTCATAATCTCCCATATCTGCCTTAATTTTACCAAGTAAGATTTTCAGTAAAGTAGATTTACCAATCCCGTTTGCACCAATTACGACAACTTTTTCACCACGATCAATACTAAAATTTACTTTATTTAGTATTGGTTGCTCCCCGTAAGATTTGGCAATTGCTCCAATTTTCAAGACATGTTTTCCAGAGGGGCGCTTTTGTTTAAAATTAAAATGCGGAGAAACCCTAGAGCTTTTTTGAATATCCGGAAGTTCAATTCTATCCATTTGTTTTTCACGCGAGGATGCTTGCTTTGACCTAGTACCTGCACGAAATTTATTGACAAATTCTTGCATCTTGGCTAGCTTTTTCTCTAGATAGTTAACCTCATGCATTTTATGCTCGATAATTTGCTGTTTTTGCGAAATAAATTTATCATAATTACCTGTATATTGGCTAATTTCACCATAATCTATGTCTAAAATATGAGTAGAAACATTATTTAGAAACATCACATCATGTGAAATAAATAATAAAGCACCTTTAAACTTCTCTTTCAGATAATTCTCTAACCAATAGATCGAAATTATATCAAGGTGATTAGTTGGCTCATCAAGTAACAAAACATCTGGATTATTAAACAAGCTTTGAGCAAGCAATACTCGTAATTTATAGCCACCAGACAATACAGACAAAGGCTGATAGTGAAACTCTTCTTTAATTCCTAGACCCACAAGTAATTCAGCCGCAAATATATCAGCGATATAACCATCATTATCAATAATAATTTGTTCAATATCGCCCAACCTATAACCACTTTCATCATCAAGCTCTTCAAGCTCAAGCAGCTTGTTTTTTTCCTGTATAGCTTGCCACAAAACCTTATTGCCAGCAATTACTGCCTCAATAATAGGAGTATTTTCATAAACAAATTGATCTTGTTTTAAACAGCCGATACGAGCATTTCGCACTGCTACTACTTCCCCACTACTTGGCTCCTCTTCCTTCATTATCAGCTTGAGAAAAGTTGATTTACCGGCCCCATTAGAACCAACAAGGCCATACCTATTATTTGAATTCAAATTCAAATTAACATCAGTAAACAAGAGCCTTGCACCATATTGCATGGCCAAATTATTTATAGTAATCATAAGTTATACTTAATTCTTCATTAAATGATGGTCTTCAAATAGCACATGATCTGCGCTATACAAACCTTCGATGTTTTGTGGGTTTAGGAACTTTCGTAAAGAATGGCTCCTCGGGCCGGATTCGAACCAGCGACCAAACGGTTAACAGCCGTTTGCTCTACCACTGAGCTACCGAGGAATAAAAATACCAAGCACACTTATAACAAAACTTTTTTCTTGGGTCTAGAGTTTTTTTAAAATAAAGTCAAAACCGATGTTCTGAAACATTTAGTAACAATAATTTCGTTGCCTATACATATACACTCTCAGTACGATACATAAGAATTATGTTTAGTAAATAAAAATTAATTTTAGTATATCCTAACATGCAAACGACAATCCAAAATCCTATTAGCTGTTATGGTATAGGGGTTCACTCTGGGAAGAAAACCCAAGTTACCCTCAAGCCAGCTAAGCCAGGTACTGGTGTGGTATTTGTACGCACAGATATAACAGCTTTTGATAATAAAATACAAGCATCCTATTGCAACGTTTTTGATACAACACTTTCTACCTCTATCAAAAATAACGCTGGAACACAAGTTTCTACTATTGAGCACTTGATGGCGGCGATCTGGGGCTGCTCGATCAGCAATATCATTATTGAAATTGACGGACCAGAAGTACCAATTATGGATGGTAGCAGTAAACCTTTTGTTTTTATGATCGAGTGTGCTGGTAGAAAACAACAGAATGCAGCTATACGCTTCTTAAAACTAGTCAAAGAAGTGCGAGTGAGTGATGGTGGCTCAGAAATTATTGCACAGCCATCTACGGAAACCTATATTGATTTAACCATAGATTTTGCGAGTCCAGTAATTGGTAAACAGCAACATGTTTTTTCATCAAATGTAAGTTTTAAGGACGAGATAGCTGACTCAAGAACTTTTGGGTTTCTACACGAACTAGATTACCTTCAAAGCAAGGGACTGGCAAAGGGAGCCTCCCTTGATAATGCAATTGGAATTGACAAAGATGTCATATTGAATCATGAGGGATTAAGGCACGAGAACGAATTTGTTCGCCACAAACTCTTAGATTTACTTGGCGACTTATTTTCTGCTGGTGGCAGCTTTATTGGAGAATTAAATGGATACAAAACAAGTCATTCTATTAACAATCAGTTTTTACGCAAAGTCTTTAGTGATCCAACTTCCTATAAATGGGTAGATTCTTCTGGCAATTGACATCCATTACAAAATTAACACCCTCTTTAACAAATCTAATTCTATAGTTTTTTTTTGGTAAAGCTCCTCTCTATATTTAGTGATATGATCAATACATAAATTTGAACATATTATGGCTCTAATTATGTCTAAAAGTAACTTTGAAGTATTGAATGAAAATAGAGAAAAAACTTTAGCTTTCGCTAAAGGAGTTAATGGTACACCACCGGCTGTAATCGATATTGAAGCAAGAAAAAAAGAAGCTCAAAAACTTTTTGCAGACGGAGATCTATCGGGAGCAATAAAAAAACTTGATCAAATCAAAGATAATAGACTAGGTATAGTTTGGAGCGAAAGCCAAGATTTAGGAAATGGTACATCTTCACTTGTAAGAGACGCTAGAAACGTTACTACCAATGAGGCTTCATTAAAGCTAGATGCTCCTGAAAAATACGCTATGCAGATACTGAATAAGGTGCGAGGAGCGTCAGATCTAATCGATAAATCTGAGCTTACCCAAGCAGCAAAAGAACTAGCCAAGAAAAAATTGATGCACATAGCGGCGGACGCTATGGCTAATGTTGATACACTTGGTAGTAAAACTGTAAAAAATTATAATACTCAAATACTACATGCTCTTGAAAGCGGCGGTATTGCCGATTCCAATAAGAAATTAATATTTGCAAGTGAGGTTGCAAATTTTAAAGATGATCATCAACATATAGTGACACTGACTACTGCTTTGGATAGAAACTCCAAACCTCACACTGTTTATGAAGCTGAAATAATGCTTAATGGACTAACAGATAAACAAATCAATCAATATCAAGATATTGCTCGGTCTACCCCAGAAAAACCTTGCGGAGTTGAGTGGTTTGATAAAATGGATAAATATAAGCAAGATCTACTAAGGCCGGTTGCCTTAGATATATCCCTTGGGAACAAAGTGATCCCTACTCAATTGCTTAGCGATGTTGTTGGTGTGCGTAATGCATACCAAAAAGTTACAGCTATTTCTAGTGAAGCCTCACCTGAGCCTAAGATTTTATCTCAAACCTTACACTCTGGAACTCCAACAACTAAGGTAAAAACTGTTGATAAAGAGGCCAGGCAAGAAATTACCAATGAAAATTTAAGACAGTTAAAGAGCTTTCTCCCTCCAGAAGAGAGAATGAACCTGAATATTCTAACCAGCAAAACACCTTTTAATGCCCGCGGGGAGAATTTTGTTTCTGACCAACTCAAGAAGGGTAAGAAGGGAGTTGATGGTGTAAGCGTTTCGGCTTCTCCCATTAACAAATGGAGATTAATTGGCGGTGGAGGAAGAGATACAAAACAGTTTGAGCAAAATCTGGCTAACGTTGGTAAGGGACTAGAAAAAGAAGTAGGACTGAAACATGTTAGTCAATATTTGCAAAAAGGTGGTTCTAGACTTGGTAATTTTGTAGAAGCAATAAGCTTTGGCGCTTACGAAACTACTCAAACAAAAGCGAGAAAAGAACTAAAAGCGCTTAATACACTAAAACCAGATCTTGTATTATCTCTGGTTGTAGCAACTAGTGCGCGAAGTTTAGTAGATTCGTCTACCATATTTGCCAATTCTGAGAACGTAAATTTAGAACTTACTGCAAAAATGGCCATAGTCAAAAATTCAGTAAAATCTCCCGATGGAGCACTTAATGCTGTAGTTGGAGACAAGATAGCAAAGGAATATCCACATGATGTTAATTTTTGCAAAAGTGGTAAAGATAGGACTGGTTATGCCCAGGCCAATGAGACTAGAGAGGTAGTAAGTGCCTATCTTGACGTCGATCCAAAATCTCAACTTGGTAAAAAGAATTTTCTCGGTCAACTTGCAGGAGGACACACACAGGAAATGGCTGGTGTACAAGGTGGAACAATAGGTTGTCATTCTATTAAAACAAACCCCGAGTTTGGCCTTAATAAATCAGATAAATTGGCAAGTGGAATTATAGATCAACAATCTTCTCACTTTAACAGCTCAATCAAAACAGTCAAAAATCCTGAAAAGATAATTCAAGCTTTTGAGCAAGCATTTGAACAATCTCAAGCTAAAGGCATTGCTAAAAGCGGCAAGGACAGGGACATAATAACAAGACCAAAATCACTTTCAGTACCACCTTTTGTTAAGCAAGAGGTGGTTAAAATTATGCAGGATTCTGTAACAAGACCAAGATCAGCATCTGCACCACCACCGGTCACAAAGAATCCTCCTGGTCAAAGTATGTAAACCTGCTATGTCATGATGATATAGTCGTTCAATTTGGATTAGGTGCTAGGCGCAAGGAGCGAAGCCTATATACAATAGGAGAGCGACGAGCAATAACGCCCATAATTCAAAGTGGATGACTATGGTTTGACTCCTTAGCAAGATGCCTTAGATCAGGAGAGAATTATAGAAATTCTCCTTCCGAACTGGGGTACAATACAATTCTTTTCTTACCAAACTCAGTTTCTCTTAAGCCATCAATGCTCATTTTACTCCTCTAGTCAATGGGCATTAAACACGCTTGACTTATTAAATATTTTTAATATATTGTTTACTTCCATGATTAATTAGCAATATCTCTAAAAAGTAAATTCTATGAAACACCTAGATGTTGATACGCCCCCCTCCAAAGGTACTAGTCCTAACATTACTTTTAAAGTACTTAAAAATGAAACCATTTTTTCTTTTCATACGGCCTTGAATTTATACAATGCTTATAACCTTGGCGGCCCAACTCATACTGGAGTGCTAGCTGTAACATCTCTTGCAGACCAAGTACTTTCATCAAGCAACATAACTGATAAAAGTTATTTTAGCTTATCTAGTTTCTGGGGTTATGTAGGATGGAGCGCTATAAAACAAATACAATCATCAGAGAAAATACCTACACAATATAAAGTCCCTCTATATGCTGCATCTTCTCTGATAAGCGTTGGTATGATATGCCTTGGACCAGATATTTTTGCACCAAAAACTAATCATAAAAAAACATTAGACTCTACAAAATTAATTGCTAGCTTTTTTGATAAAACAAATGAGATCACCAAGCTAGAAGATCAATTTAATAAGGGGTATGTATCCGGTATCGCTCACGCTGTAAGTAATGCCAGACAAATATTATCAAATAAATTTATTTTATTTTCTTTGCTATATCAAGGTATTGATATAGCAAAATTAGTTTTAGTACAAAAATTCTTTCAATATATGCCCGCAGGAAAAATGGCATCATTTTTTGCTGCTAAAGAAGATAAGCCCTTAAACTATTTGATCAAACTATCATTGCTTAAATTAGTTAAAGAGGTCATAGAAACTATTCATAGCAAAACAGTAACTAAATTAAAAGAGACCTTAAAAAAAGATATCGACAAACATGTGATTGAGATTGTGTTACAAAATGATAGTACTCAAAAAGTTATGGATCTTGGTCCAAAAGTAAATACACTATCTCAGCAAATATCAACAATTTACGAAGAAGCTACGGCACAAACTTCTCAAACACTGAAAAGCCTAGTCATGCCGTTAGTAATACCTTCAAGCCTTAGCAGCCAACCATCTATACCAGTACTAAATTCAAATCCTTCGTTATTTTTATTAGACTCTTTAATTAATACAATTTTTAACTACACTAACATCAATATAGTTGAAAATTGGATAGCAACTAAACTTTATGGGCAAAAAAAACAAGAAGA
Organism: Rickettsiales bacterium; assembly: GCA_031414475.1. GTDB lineage: Bacteria > Pseudomonadota > Alphaproteobacteria > Rickettsiales > Rickettsiaceae > Megaera_A. Next base: position 5,968 of record JANNVO010000230.1, on the reverse strand, counting down.
CTTGGGAGATACTGAGACAACTACACAAAAAATAGGTGCATGTACCTTAAATATTGTATCTAACCCATCTGGCTATGCTTATGGAAATATCCAGGAAATTGCTAAACTAGGTGGTAATAAATATATGCTGAGTAAAGTATTGGCATATATAGAAAAGAATTCTACATCTCCTATTCAAAGTAAATCAACAATCAATTCTTTATTAGATTTTCTCAAAAATTCAATTCAGGAATTTCTTTACGCAGGCGTGTTTATATCTCAAGGAATTAGTCAAGAAGAGCTCTTTTCTATTGAAACTCTTATAGGAAACTTAACAACAACGTTAGGGCTTAATAATAATTTGAATCCAACTATTTATGGCACGGGTCAAGAAACTGATCCGGCAGAAATATGGTCTATTTTGAAGGTTTTAAAAGAAAGACACCACGGCGGCCCTGAACGTTCACTAAGTGAGACAATGATCTTATCCCTAGAAAATTACCATTTAAAGAAAACAAATGAAAACACAGATATGCTTCACATTGAACATTTAGAGTTTGAACCAGGCCATATATATGCAATTACAGGTCAGATTGGTACCGGAAAAACAACGCTTCTAACAGATGTTGCTAAATGTCTAATGCCAGTTTTTTGTTCTAGTGGTAAGATTTTTTATCCGACTTATCAAAACCATGCTATTAAAGAGATTTTTTGCGGGACTACCCCCTTTTCACCTCCGGCAACAACATTATTTGAACGTTTAACTTACCGTCTAGATCAAGAATATGTAAATAGCCACAAAGAAGAACTAATGCAATCTGCACTACAATTATTTGCACTATTTGGTCAACACGGTTTTTCAGAAGCAAAACTTTCCACCAAAGGTAATGATGACAAGTTATCTTTAAGCACTGGTCAAGGGAAATTAGCCATGATTATTAGCGCAATAATCTATAAACAATACCTAGGTAAGCCAGTATTATTTGTGATTGATGAAACATTAGCTAACTTAGACATAGACACTACAAGCTTAGTTTGCAACGAAATAAAGAAAATATTCTCTGATTCAATTGTTTTATCTGTTGATCATAATGCGAGGCATAATCAGGAATTTTACACCGACCTAATTGATTTAGCTAGCTTTAAGCCCGTTGAGGCAATGGGTATTATTGAAGAAGACTACTGATTACAGTAAACTGTATTGAATTAGGTGCCAAAAACGTTATGGCAACCAACCAATTGGAAGCATTGGCATAGGAAAACGAGTCAGCCTTGCAAAAGGAGGTCATCCTGACCTTGATTCAGGATGACTTTGCCGTGTTGCGCCAACCCCTTCTTATCACGCGGGATTTAATCACCTAATTCAATGCGCTTTACTATAGTTCTATTAGCTGCACGCAGCATTAGGCATACGATCGACATAACCCTGAGTTTGATCTTGCAATAATTGGCTATAGTTGCTATTATTGATAGACATATTTTAACAACTTAGAATTTTTATGGCTAAAGAAGAGTTAATTGAGTTTGATGGAGAAGTTTTGGAATTGCTTCCAAATGCGCATTTTCGGGTAAAACTTGAAAATGGGCATCAGTTTATTGCTCATACTTCTGGCAGAATGCGTAAAAATCGTATTCGTATCCTTGCTGGCGATAAAGTTCGTGTTGAAATGACTCCTTATGACCTGACTAATGGCAGAGTCATTCTTAGATACTAGACTTTTGTATGAATTTACCAATTATTTTGGCCTCAGCTTCGCCAGCTAGACTTCAATTGCTCAGACAAATCGGGATAATGCCTGATTTTGTTATTCCTTCTGATATTGATGAATCAGAACGAGCTGGTGAACTTCCAAAGCAGCTAGCCAACAGATTAAGCTTTGAAAAAGCAGCTTTTATAGCAGCCACGGTTGATCAGGGTATCGTTATTGGTGCAGACACAATACCTACAGTTGGCAGGCGTATTATGAGAAAAGCAATAACCGCAGAAGACGTACGCCTGAGCTTACAACTTTTGTCACAAAGACGTCATAGCGTTTATACAGGAGTTTGTGTGATCAAAAAAACTCCTACCGAAACAATAAAATTAATAAAAGTGGTAAAATCAATAGTCAAATTTAGATATCTCTCCCACTCAGAAATTGAGTATTTCTGTTCTACTAACCAAGGCATTGGCAACGCGGGTGGCTACACTCTTACTGGTTATGCTGAGTCATTCGTTTCTTATCTTTCCGGTTCATTCTCAAACATTATTGGTCTTCCTCTCTGCGAAACAGTCAATATGTTAAAATCAGTTGGCGTGAAAACACAAAATTTATTATAGCTCTACTTAATCTTACATCTCTAAATTTGCATTATGTAATTGATTTTGCTTATAAAACTTGTTATACAGAAACAAGTTTTCTATAAGCGGCCGTGGCGAAATGGTAGACGCGCAGCGTTGAGGTCGCTGTTCTGATAAGGAGTGGAAGTTCAAATCTTCTCGGCCGCACCACGTTTATCGTACTATAGTCTCAGTTAGCCATTTATGGCCTCACTAACGTGAACTTTGATATAAGGAAGGAGAGATTATGCAAGATGAGCTCAACACTATATCACCTGATCATCAGGATAAACTCGCCCAGCAGTTTGAGTATATTAATGATCTAATCGCTAATGATAATATAGAAAAAGCAGCCCTGCTGCTCCTTGAGTTACATTACGCTGACTTAGCAGATTTTTTAGATAACGTTAATCGCAAATATTATCACATTATTTTTCCAGCCATTGCAAGTATGCTTAACTCAGAAGTACTTGTTTGGTTGAGCGATGGTAACAAACAGCCAGCAATTGAAGCTCTTGGCCTCGATGTAAGTGCTAGATTAATTGATGAACTTGACATTGAAGACTCTATTGAAGTAATAGAAGCCCTCGATGCTGAGTTAAAAGAATTACTAATTGCCAAACTCAAAACTGATAAGCGCCAACAAATTATAGAGGGGTTTAAGTATCCGGAAAACACTGCTGGACGAGCCCTGGAAAAAGATTTTGTTTCACTTCGTCAACACTGGACTGCTGGTCAAGCAATTGATTTTATCAGAAGAAGTAACATTAGTGCCGACTTTCATGCAGCAATAGTTGTTGATAGCAGATTCAAACCTGTAGGGACAATATTACTATGCAAATTATTAAAAAGCTCCAGAAATGTTCCCCTAGTTGAATTGATGAACTATGAATTTATGGCAGCTGATACTAATACCGAACTTGATGAATTAGCATTTATATTTAAGCAATACGCACTAACCATCGTGCCAGTAACAACAAAACAAGGTAAACTTGTGGGAAGCATATCAATTGACAATATGCTTTATATAGTTGAAGAGCAAGCCGAGAACGAATTCCTACACCTTGGTGGTATTAATAATAGCGATATTTTCTATAATCTGTACACCACAACCAAGAGCCGGTTTCCATGGTTATTCGTGAATCTTGTTACAGCATGCCTTACTTCACTGGTCATTAATCAATTCAGCGACACTATTTCCAAATTAATTACCTTAGCCACAATTATGCCTATCGTTGCCTCAATGGGTGGGAACGCTGGGACACAAGTTATGACTGTTACAGTCAGAGCGCTAGCAAACAGGGAGATAACTAGCACTAGTACTAAAAGAGTAATCACAAAAGAAATTTATGTTTGCACTCTAAATGGCTTGTTACTTGCTGCTATTGGAATTGTCCTCACTTACGTATTATTTGCTGAAATAAAATTAAGTCTAGTTTTTGCTAGTGCGGTGGTAGTAAATTTTACCATTGCTGGGTTTTTAGGCTCCTGTATTCCAATGATACTTAATCATTTCGACATTGATCCAGCAACTGCTTCAGGCGTTTTCTTAACTGCTTGTACCGATGCAATAGGTTTTTTCAGCTTTTTAGGACTGGCGTATTTCTTCTTGGTGTAACAATCCTGATATATGGTAAAGAAACCTGTGTCGGTTATCTAATAAACCTGAACTATGGATAAGGTAATTCGCAATAGTGTTTTTGTAAAAACTTGTCACGACGAGTCTACATGCCTACGCGCGCGCGAAAGTCTCCTGGACTTGTCAAGGGATCTCACAAGACAGAAGAAGATCCTGAATCAAGTCTAGGATGACTTTTACAAGGCTGACAACTATGTCTCCTAATAAACCTACCATCTCTTATCCATAGTTCAGGTTAATAATTGTATCTACACTGCATATCACATAAATACTATCGCCTTTTATAGTATAAACTAAACGGTGCTCATTAGATATTCTACGCGACTAGAATCCAGATAAATTATGCTTTAAAGCTTCTGTGTCAATATCCCAAACTCAGATTAATATACTCAGTATAGTTGTAGTCATACAATGAGAACTGAAATATTAGCAAAAATGCCAACGCTACTATCGCTTTGTATTTACCTAATATTCGGAATAAATAACCTAATTTAACCTTATATTGGCTACAAACTAAATAATAGGCTATTCTTTGTAATCTTAAACTCCAGCTTTCTGATGGTCCTTTGTATATCCAAGAATCTTTTGATATTATCATTTAATAAACCTATTTTTTTATTTGGCATTGACTCTAAATTTATGGTATACAATAAATGTACAGTTTTCAAGTAAAAAACTTTTTTAAGGAGTAAAATTATGAATCATGGTGGAAAAAGAACAGGAGCTGGGAGGCCAAAGGGTCAGGGCCGTTATGGTACATCGACAAAAGCAGTCCGGGTTCCAGACTATTTAGTTGAAGACATAAAGGACTACTCATTAAATGGTGGCTACAAAGTGCCCTTTTTTAGTTCGATGGTGGAGGCTGGATCACCTTCAATAGCAGAAGATCATGTTGAAGAAATGCTTGATATGAATAGCTTACTTATAAAAAATCCACATACTACTTTCTGTGTCAAGGTAACAGGCCTATCGATGATAGATGCCGGAATTTACGAGGGAGATAAATTGCTTGTGGATAGCAGTATCACTCCAGTTGAGGGAAAAATTGTTATTGCAGCACTTGATGGTATGTTAACAGTAAAGCGCCTTGGTTATATTGATAAAAAACCATATCTACTGCCTGAGAACCCTAATTTTGATCCAATACCCATTTTAGAGAACTCGGAGGTTCATATTTGGGGAGTTGTAACTAATATATTAAGAAGTGTATGAGGACGCCATGCTATATGAAGTAGAAAATCTAGAAAAAGCCAGAAATTTTTTATCGACAGCGAGAACAAAAATCATACTTACTAATCCACAAGGAAGTACTAGATATTACGGAATGCGGGTAATTGATTATATTTTTAAAACTCTGCGTCAAGAATTTCCTGATAAAATAAGCGGAGTGATTGTTAATGCCTACGACGATTATTCAGCCTTTGTTAGCGCTAGAAAATTGGGTTACAAAGAAATTCAATATTTTAATAGAGCTGCATGACAGACGCTATAATACCAATTTCTTGTTGCTTTTTTTATAAAATTTGACTACAAACACTATGAAACTATTTAGCAACAATCGATTAGGTTGTTACGTTATATAGCAAAACCAGCTGTATTCTGGTACGTTTTATAAGACTTGGATGTGCTTTCTTACACTTGTAAGCCTCGCCTCGCTTTGAAATTAACGTTAGAATACAGCTGAGAAAGCATAATATTAGTAAATTCAGGGATATTTGGTGCATGGCGCGATGGAGCGAAGCCTATATACAATAGGTAAGCGACGAGTAACAAAGCGCCAAGTACCAATCAATTTACTATAGTTTGGCCAGGTAGCAAAATGGTAATGCCGTGGACTGCAAATCCTCTATCGCCGGTTCGATTCCGGCTCTGGCCTCCACTTATCTTAATACATATATTGGAATTTTGAGTTAATTCAGGCCAATTATTTAATGATGCAATATATCGAACAATTCTTAGAAATGGCCCTAGCAGAAAGGGGAATTGCTGAGAATACCCTAATAAGTTACAAGCGAGACTTATTGGATTTC
>JANNVO010000229.1:0-2506 GCA_031414475.1 Rickettsiales bacterium | reverse complement strand
AAGGCAGTAATAGATGAAATTACTGTCGATTCTTCAGGTTGGAGAAAGAAAAAAAGTGACGATGATATAACCAAAGCAGCAATTCATGCATTTAGATGGCACGTATTAATACCTTCTGAAAAAATTAAAATTGTCGTAGCTAATGGCAATGTAACTTTATCTGGGGCAGTTGATTGGCAATTCCAAAAAAATGCGGCGTGGACTACTATAAATAGTCTCTTAGCAGTAAAATCTGTAATAAATAACATAGTCGTTAGTCCTTCCACTAGGCTTGATGTTAGTAGGGTGAAAGAGAATATAACCAAGGAATTTGAACGCCATGCTAGGATAGACGCAAGTAAAATTAATATAGAAATAGAGGGAAAGAAAATTATTCTCAAAGGAGTGGTACATAACTTTGATGAAATGGAATATGCGACAACCACGGCTTGGTCAATATCTGGTGTAGAAAAGGTAGAAAATGAACTAAAGATTGGTCAATGAGTTATAAGGATTTGTGTCGAAATATTAATTTAATATAGAGGAGGTTTATAATGAGTACTCAAAAAATGATATTATCGTTAGTCTTATTTAGTTTGATGGGCTGTAATTATAGCTCCAAAAAAAATATAATAATTATCCCACAATATACTATGCCGATAGAGGAAAGCAGAGCCTTACTACAAGATGATTTTGTAAAAAAAGCTGTTAATAATAGAGTTTATTTTGGTTTTGATAAAGCGACTCTTTCTAACGATGCTAAGGATATACTAAAAAAACAAGCAAAGTGGTTGAACGACAACCCATTGGTTTCAGCCTTAATTGAAGGACATTGTGATGAGATAGGAACAAAAGAACATAATTTTGCTTTAGGCTTGAGAAGAGCAAACGCTGCAAATAAGTTTTTAATCGCACAAGGTATAGATAAAACCAGGTTAAATGTTATTTCACACGGAAAAGAAAGACCACAATTTCTTGAACATAATATTGAATCACATAAGTTAAATAGAAGGTCAGTTACTATTATCGTTACTAGCCAAGGTGATCAATGACTTATGAACAAAACAACGATCTGCCCAAAGGAGTAAGAAACAATTTGCCCGCTCATGCTCAAGATATATATAGGGAAGCATTTAATCACGCATGGGAGCAATGTAGGCCACCAGATAAGAGGCGAGATCCAAGGGAATCTCAAGAACAAGTGGCCCACAAAGTTGCCTGGGCAGCAGTTGAAAAAAAATATATAAAAAACTCCGAAGAAAAATGGATACCAATCTGATTTTCTAACTTGCGTAAAACATGGCAAAAGTCATCCTGAACTTGATTCATGGTCTCGGGCAACTGGAGAAGATCCTAGGCCAAAGAGGCATGGCCTTCGCCAAATCAAGTTCAGGATGACTCGTTATACTGTCTCCATTCTAGTGAGAAATTGGCACTGGTGTGGCTAAAGTGATAACCATTGAAGCATATTTATGATTGAATAAGTCGAGTATACTGCTACTCTAGTAGCAACATATATTGATTATAAAATGAGCTCAATCTATCATATCCTTAATGAAATTCCTGCAATAGCTAAAGCAAGTATCCAACTTGAATATGAACATTTGGCACAAGAGTTACTGGGTTCTGGCAGGCTCAGGATAGATACAGATTACTATTGTAATTTTGTACGTTTTACAGACAGCAGCTCTGGCGTGAATGTAATATTAAGCTATGAAGAATTAACAGCCAAACTAATTGAAACCACCAAAAATAATATTCGAAATCTTTATAGGAATAACAATAAGGTAATAGGGGATAAAAAAATTACTTCTATCATCAACGACCTAAACAAAAAAGCCAAGAAGTTGCTTTTGGTTAGTGACGAGCTAAAAACGCAATTAGCCAGAATCTTTGTCCAATCCGCTCATCCAATTGTAATAAAATGGCTATTACTAGACAAAGTTGAGGTATTTATTACTTATTCACATAATATAGGTGATGTAATGGATATAGTTTCATGGAAAAGATCGGGGACTAATAGTGGTATGCAAAGCACTGATGGAAAAAACGTATGTATTTATGTTTCTTGCGGAGGTGATCCATTTGCCCAAAATAGTGAAGCACATCCTTCCTATGGAGACGGATGGGCAGCCTTAGCGAGACTTCAAATTATTGCCGCACAAGAGTTGGGTCATTTTGCTGACATTAAGAGGGACGGCCAGGGGCGCCAAATTACACGCCATTCTTGCAATTTTGCTTGCACCAAGGCAACTCCCCATGTAAGTCTTGCTAGAAAAAAAGATATAGAAAGGAGCAATAATTTAAATAAACTGCTTAATAGTGCAGGAATGGCTAACTTAATAAAAGTTGAAACAAAACTCAAGTTTTATAATCAACAAAAATTATCAGGACTAAGAGTATTATGGCTTAGATTAATTGCTAAATATTATAGCTACAGGCTAGTCAATTTCGCAACAACTCGTAATTTACTTTTTGTTAGACGTTTTTATAAGAGAGAAAAATATATTGGACTAATGATTGCAGC
>JANNVO010000228.1:0-13414 GCA_031414475.1 Rickettsiales bacterium | reverse complement strand
GGTGGTACTAATAATTCGTCATGCTGAACTTGATTCAGCATCTCTCTATTACCTAGAGATCCCGGATCAAGCCCGGGATGACTAATTTTTAAATACCAAGTCGAGCTCAAGATGACTAAGTTTTTATATAAATCCAGAGTCAAGCTCAGGAGACCTACTGAATAGATTTAAGAAAATAAATTATGTCTAACGCTTCCCTTGGTGACAATTTGTCTGGATCTACTTTACTTATCTCATCATGCAGCTTTTTATTCGTTTCCTGACTTGGGTTCAATGCAAATAAATTCATGCTATGCGATTCATCCTTAAGCACTTTTTTACCAGATTTTGTAGAGTCCTTTTCTAATTTGTTTAGTAGCTCCTTTGCCTTCTTGATAACTGACTTTGGTAAACCAGCAAGTTCTGCAACATGAATACCGTAAGATCTATCTGCCCAACCTTTTTTAATTTTGTGCAAAAACAAAATACGCTCACCATCATCCTCAATATCAACTGTATAATTCGCTAGACTGGGTAAAACTTCTTCCATCGCAGTCAGTTCATGATAATGGGTAGCAAATAAACAACGCGCTCTTATTTTATCGTGTATATGCTCAAGTACTGACCAAGCAATCGCGACACCATCATAGGTTGACGTGCCACGCCCCACTTCGTCTAATATAATAAGCGATTGATGAGTAGCTTGAGCTAGAATCGCAGATGTTTCAAGCATTTCCAGCATGAAAGTGGATTGACCTCTGCCCAAATCATCACCAGCCCCAATGCGACTAAAAATTTTATCTACCATACCCATTTCAGCACTAACTGCCGGAACAAAAGAACCCACTTGCGCAAGTATTGAGATAAGAGCATTCTGCCTTAAAAAAGTACTTTTACCTGCCATATTTGGCCCGGTGATAAGCCATATTCTTTCATCCATAGACAATTGACAATCATTTTGAATAAAACAATCATTAGACTTTGCCAAAACCCTTTCCACCACCGGGTGCCTACCTCCTATTATTCTAAAACCCAAACCTTCCGTTAATTTTGGTCTACAGTAATCATACTTCTTGGCAGTAAACGCATAACTACAGTAAACATCAAGCTGACTCAAGGCCCGCGCTAAAGTTAATAACAACTGATTATTATCGATAACTTGCGAACATATCTTGCCATACAATTCTTGCTCTAAATTAACAACAAGAAGCTTTGCATTGACCATATTGCTTTCAAGTTCCTGTAACTCCCCCGTGGTATATCGAATTGAGTTTATAGTAGTTTGTCTGTGGATAAATTTATTATCCACGATTTTATTTGCATGCCTTGAAGTGATTTCAATAAATAAACCAATTACGTTATTATTTGTAATTTTCAGCGAGTCTACCCCAGTTTCCTTACGATATTTGTCTCGAATTTGTTCTATTTTACTACGCCCATTATCTAATAAATCATGCAGCTGAGCAACTTTAGGGTGATAATCAAGTTTGATAATTTTTCCATCAGAAATCGAGTTTGAAGCATCTTCTCTAATAGATTCATCGATAATTTCATGTAAGGAATGCAAACCAAGTAGTGGTTTTATGATATTTTCTATATTTTCATTTACGCCCAAGCCCTTTAAATTTATAAAATCTGCCATAATTTTTTCGGCTATCTCAATCGTGTATTTAATACTAAGAAGATCTTTGGGGGTACTTCTTTGCATATTAATACGGGTAATACAGCGCTCAAGATCTCCAGTTTTACCCAACGATTTGCGAACACTCTCAGTAAGCAACATATCGTCGTAAAAAAATGCAGTAGTATCTAATCGCTTGTTTATATCTGCAATATCCAAAAGCGGGGCCAAGACGTATTGGTAAAGCAATCTACTTCCCGCCTTTGTTACAGTTTCATCAATACAAGAAAATAAACTGCCTTTTACGCCACCATTTTGGACATTAGTAATTTCTAGATTTCGGCGTGTTGAGGCATCAATGCTCATAAATTTAAAATAATTCAAAATTTTTGGCTTAGGCAACCTCGGCATATTCTCTTTTTGAGTCAGCGATACATACTCTAGTAAGCTACCAACAGCAGAAACCCCAGAACTACTTAGGTTACCTATGGCTGATAAATCGCTAATTTTATAAAATTCCAGAATAATCTTTTCACATTTAGCAACGGCATAAAAACTGTCAACTTGAAAAGAAATCCTTTTATTAAGTTGCCCTCCTATTTTTGAGGATAGTTCATTTGTTCGATATTTTTCAGCTAGTAAAATCTCTTTTGGCGAGAGCCTTGCAATCTCGTTTATTATTTCAGCTTCTGGAATTGTAATAACTGATATTTCTGAAGTTGACAAATCAACAGAAGCTATTGCCGCTGATTTGTTCTCAATTGCGATACTAACCAAATAATTCGGCGTACCCGCCTCTAGCAAAGACTCCTCAATAATTGTACCAGGAGTAATGATTCTTGTAATCGACCTATTAACAACAGCCTTGTACCCCCCTCTCTTTTTTGCTTCCTCTGGCGTTTCCATCTGATCACAAATAGCCACCTTAAACCCTTCTTCAAGCAGTTTATTGAGATAATTAAACAAAGCATGATGCGGTACACCACACATAGCAATTTCACTTTCTCCAGCCTTACCTCGTTTTGTAAGGGCTATACCAAGGGTTCTGCTGGCAGTGACGGCATCTTCATAAAATAATTCATAAAAGTCCCCCATTCTGAATAACACTAGGCATTCAATATTAGCAAACTTGATGTCCAAATATTGCTTCATTACTTGCGTAGTATTTTGGTAGTTGTATTTTTCTTTAAACTGCTCTAGATGCATAGTTTTTGAATTATTGGGAAAATGTTATAATGATTTATATTTTAACAAAAAGTTATATAGTAATATTGGTTTAAACCCGTTATCTAGCAAATGAACCGTACCTGCCGTGACTATTACAAGTCATCTTGAACTAAACAACCGTCATACCGGACTTGATCCGATACCTTCTGACGCTTACTGAGATCCTGAATCAAGTTCAGGATGACTAGGTTTTACCGGGCATCTCATACCATACTCAAAAACACCGTCATACCGTGATCCGCTTAGGCAACATACGGTCATACCGGGCTTAATCCGGTATCTCCTTACGTTATACGAGATTCTGGGCCAAAGAGGCAGGGCTTCGCCAAAACGAGTCAGGATGACTTTTTTATCAAAACATATCAAATTTACTTTGTATAAGCTTTTTTTCAGCTGATTCGATAATGCTACCCGCTAAATTATCAGTAAACTCTTTGGACTGAAGGCTTACACCAAAACGCTTCTTAAACCAAGATTGTTTTTGTTCTATATACTCGATTTTAACCTCATCACCAAATTTCTCTTGAATAAATGAGTATAAACTATCTATGCCATCTACCAAACCATAATCAACCGCAGTTTGACCAGACCAAAATTCACCATTAAAAATTATTTCATCACTTTGAGTAATTTTTCCACCCCTTCTTTCTTTTACCGTATCAATAAAATGGTCATGAATATCTTTCTGTATCTTTTTGATAATTTTAACATCCGACTCTTTTTCAGGTTGAAATGGGTCAAGAACAGATTTTGTTTTACCTTGTGTATATACTCTTCTTTCGATTCCAAGCTTCTCTATAGCCTCGTGAAAACCAAAGCCAGCTGCTATAACACCTATACTTCCTACAATAGAACTTCTACTTGCAAAAATTTTGTTACCAGCACACGCTAACCAGTACCCTCCTGAAGCAGCAACATCCTCTATAAAACTATACACAGGAATATCATTTTCTTTAGCAAGTTCTATTATTCTGCTTGCTATTAATTCTGACTGAACCGGTGATCCACCAGGCGAATTTATAGCAAGACAAACCGCTTTTAAACGCTCAGTCTTAAACATTTTTTCGATCAATTTATTAAGCGAGCAAAGCGTAAGCCCAGATTTCATCGCCCCTACTTTACCTACGACCCCATCTAGTCTTAGTACAGCAATTACGGGTTTTGATCCCCCTAAACCAAAGGTTAATATCGAGAGCAACTGATCAATTTTGCCAAAACGCCTACTTGTCGCATCATCTCTTGTGCCAGTAATTGTATTGCTATTCCTGTTTTTTACTTGAAGTCTCTTCATTTTTTACCTCTTTATTATCATTTTTTACTTCAGCTGCAGTCACCTCTACCACCGTTGTTTTGACTTTCCCAACTTGTTTATTTAACGAGGCACTTTTAAAAGTATTCTTAGGCAATAGCGGATTTCCTTCTACTTGCGCAAGTAACATTTGTCGTACATCATCGTCATGCCACTTTACAATCCCGTTGAATATATATTTTATCTTTCCTTCTGCGTTTATCAAATAAGCCGTGGGTAATCCAACTATGGACAAAGCTCTAAACAATTTATTCTGATAATCATGAAAAATTTCCAAATGCCTAATCTCATTCTCCGAAAAATACTTCTTTACCACCTCCACTCCTTGATAATCCTCTGAAACGGCTATAATTTTGAATGGCAGTTTACGGAAATCTTTTTGTAAATTATCAAGAGACGGAAGTTCGCCCACACAACTACCACACCAAGTAGCCCAAAAAACAAGCAATATAGTATTTCCTTCATACTGATCCAGATAAACTTTATTTCCCTCGGAATCAAAAAAATTAGTATCAGTGTCAAGAAACTCATCATGCTTTGTAACTATCAGTTTCTCAGCTCTGGCAATATGTGCAAGAGAAGCAAGCAAAACCAAGCCAATAAGGCATAAATATCTTTTATTCAAAGCAAGTTTCCTGCATAATTAATATATTACTTCAATATTTCTATAGTTAAAAATAAAATGAAACAACCAGTTTTTGTATTGCTAGCATTATTTATGTTATCTAGCTGCGGCTTAAAAAAACCTCTATGGTTACCAAAAGAAGATACTCATGTATCTTCTAAGCGCTAAGAAATGATTGTTCAAGCTTTAATTTTTTTTGCTATAATAACTATTATTGCACCATTGTTTGGTAAATACATAGCTGTTGTTTACAGATATGAATATGCAGAGCATGAACAACTAAAAAACAAACAAGCTAGATGGGAAAGCCAAAACTGGCAAGACTACTTCTTAAGTCTCATGTATTTTAACATAATATGCATGATCTCAACCTTCTTAATTATATACTATCAAGATTTCTTTCCGTTTTTTACTCCAGCAATAGAAAAGATAAGCTTTTCTTCTGCTTTAAATGCATCTGTCTCGTTTGTAACTGGCACTTTCTGGCAAAGTCACAATCCCGAAAAAGAGCTGGGTATGTTGTCTCATATTTTTGCTCTGACAGCGCAAAATTTTCTTTCTGGGGCTACAGGCATTGCAGTGTTTATTGCTTTCATTAGAGGTATAATCAACAGCCACAACCCATTCATTGGTAATTTTTATGATGATTTCCTAAGAGCGCTATTATTTATTCTACTACCGTTTTCCCTATTTGCCGCAGTTACACTTATAAGTTTTGGCATTCCGCATGACTTCATGGGTACTTTTTCTTTTACCAACCTTGATGGTATAGGTGAGCAAATGTATATCGGCCCAATTGCAGGACAAGTTGCAATAAAAAACTTAGTTGCAAATGGTGGATCTTTATTTGCTAGCGCTTCAGCCCATCCTTTTGAAGCCCCTTCAAGAGAAGCTGTAATGTTTTGTTTGATTTTGGTTATAACATTGCCCGTTGCTATGATTTTTACTTATGGATTTTTGCTCGGCTCACTCAGGCTAAGCTGGGCACTATATTGTGTTGTAGTTACAGTAATGATCACTTCATTGTTTGTTATTAATCTTGGAGAAACTAGCTACGGGCTACCTTATATTTTTGGTGATAATACTCTAACCGACAATTTTAATTACATAGGAAAAGAGTTGATATATGACAAATTTCCATCTCTAATGTGGGTACTTTCTATTACCATGAGCTCTGATGGATCTCCCAATGCATGCCTAGAAAACTACTCACCCTTGAGCACATTAGTTCTTTTTTCGAATTTGATCATAAGCAAATTCATTATCGAAGGAGTTGGGTCGGGCTTTTTTGCTATGTTATCTTATCTTATGGTCGCTGTATTTCTGCGAGGTTTAATTACAGGAGAAGCAGCAAATTTCTTCGGCAAAAGAATTGCTCTTAATGAAATAAATTACGTTATCATAGTATTTCTTGTTATGCCTGTTGGTGTATTGCTTTTTACAGCTATTACATTACTTATTCCCTCTTCTCAACATTTAATAACACATCATGGATCACAAGCAGTGACCGATATTACCTATAACTTTGCTTCATGTTTTGCTAATAACGGATCAAGTTTTACTGGAATAAATACCTCCACAAATTATTTCAACTATATGACTGCACTTGCAATGTTCATAGGGCGCTACCCGATAATATATTTTTCTCTAGCAATCAGTGGCTCGTTTGCTGTCAAGCAAAGACTTAGCAATCAAATAGTTAAGCATACGCAGTCTAGCATTGAGCTTAGTTTATTCCTATTAATTACAGTAATATTGGTTGGTGCCATAATGTTCATACCTCTTATGATCCTTGGGCCGCTTTTAGAATTCATAACTATGTAATACCAAGCGCTATTTATTAACCGTACAAAAGAATTTTATCACAAACTATGGTGCTCACCTATAAGACATAGGCTGCGCCATCGCCACTCAACATTCATTTGTACAATTACCCTAGCGCTTGGTATGATACCATTTTCATTTTTAGGTATAAGATTTGTAGTTATAATGTATTTGGTATATAGTGTCGAAAACATCATTTTTTTATCAGATGTCTACGTTCAAAAATATACTATTTTTACTGTTACTTTGCACTTTAACTCAAGGATGTAGTAGCACTGGCGGATATTCAGTTGAAGCATATAAATCGATTGGAGTCGAACTAAAACGGCATTACAAACTTAGCCGAAGTGATCTTATTGTTGCATATGATCTTGGCAGAATAGATCGAACAAACTGCATCTATTCTGCTGACCTAGGGAATATCATTAACGATCGTCGTTACAAATCAAAATATATATCCAGATTCAAAGCTCAGTACAAATCTCCTCTTAACTTGAAAAAAGAGGCTATGCGCAAAATCGTAAGGATTAACAAATTACTTCTAGAACTGCATCATAATCACCGGATACTATCAAGCAGTAAATACCAATATGTACGGAGGCTTTCTAAATCTGACCTAACCCAAGTGGATTTACGCAAAGAGCTCGATGCCCTTGATAGGATTGTATCTTTTATACCAATAATGATACCAATTGGCAGCACCAAGGTTACGAGTAAATACGGGAATAGATTACATCCCATAAAAAAACGAGAAGTATTTCATTGCGGATTAGATATGGTCGCAAAAAATGGAGCTAACGTTTATGCTTCCGCCAATGGTATAGTAACTTTTGCAGGGAAGAAAGCTGGGTATGGCAATGTTGTTGAAATTCAACATAACAAAACACTAAAAACACTTTATGCCCATTTGGCTAAAATTTCAGTTAAGAAAGGAAGATCCGTAGCAAGAGGTAAATCTGTTGGCGTGCAAGGCAGCACTGGAGCTACCACAGGTGATCATTTACACTTCGAGATTTGGGTAAATGATCGTCACGTAAATCCTTATGATTTCGTTTCTAGCGAGTGTACTTGTAGGTAATATATAGTAAGCATTATTAGGTGATTAAATCATTATACTCTCATGGCCAGAGTTTTTTGGAGCATGGCTTTTTAGTCATCCTGAACTTGTTTTGGCGAAGCCTGCTTCTTGGCCTAGACTCTCTCAATAAGGCAGTAATTCTGAATTTTGGGCTTCGCATGCCTTCGGCCCAGGATCTCATGAGATAGAAGAAGATGCTGAATCAAGTTCAGCATGACGGATCGTGGTGATGCAGGAGGAGATCCCGGATCGAGCCCGGTATACTGTTATTTTTTCCAGTATGACAGTGTTTTAAATCAGAAATAAGGTATTCTCTCTAGTTCAGTATTGATTGATTTTGAGAAAACTATTATGATCCCCTCAAGTCAATATGTTGTAGAGTTTCTTGGGGCCGTAGCTCAGCAGGATAGAGCAACGGATTCCTAATCCGTAGGTCGGAGGTTCAAATCCTCTCGGTCCCACCAAGTTCGTAATACTAATTTAACATGAATTATAGATCAGACAAACACAATTAAATCCCTTATCTAAGTCAAGTTCTGACTTTTACAAACACAGACATGCCAGGAACTATCTTGTTTTTGATACGTTCTGGAACTTGAAAATCAATGACCACTGGTACCCTCTGCACTATTTTGGTAAAATTACCTGTAGCATTTGAAGGAGGAAGAAGACTAAATTTAGCACCAGTTGCTGGAGAAATGTTACGAATCTCTCCCTCAATTTTTTCTCCTTTCTCTGAATCAACCAAAATCTCAACCTTCATACCTAATTTAAATTTTGAAATTTGCGTTTCTTTAAAATTAGCTTTTATATATAACTCATCAATTGGAACAACAGAAAACAAAACACTGCCAGCACGTATATAGTTCCCCTCCCTTAAAGAACTATTACCAATCATTCCCCTTATTGGAGAGCGAATAACGGTATTACCCAAAGCCCTATTTGCTAAATCAAGTTCAGAAGAGGCGGTATTATATTTTGCCATCGCGGCAAAGCGTTTTATTTCAAGTAATGTAAGGTTTTCTTTACTTGTCTGCATATTAAACTCCGCCTGAGCTAGATCGCTCTTAGCTTTTTCAAACAAAATTTGAGTACTATCAAGACTTTTCTTACTAGCAAAATTATCTTTACTTAGGGATTGAATTCTTTTGTAGTCAATCTCAGAAATTCTAAAACTCTCAACAGCAAACTGATATGCTTCGTCTGTTTTCTGCTGTTCAATATTTGAAAGCTTGATATTTTGCTCAATCATTTCTATATCTCGCCTAGCTCCATCAAGAGCAGCTTCGGCTTTATTGAAATTAGCTTTATGATCATCATCTTTGATTTTAGCTATTATTTGATTAGCCTCAACAATATTATTTTCTTTAACCAAGACTTTATCTAGTACACCATTGACTTCAGAGCTGATACTTGAAATGTCTGCCTCTACATACGCATTATCAGTTGATTGAGTTTTTGCCCAAACATATATCTCATAAATAAAAAACAAAAGTAATAGTGACGCAGCAACAGATATGTGCTTTGCATAACGGTAAGAATTGAATTTGTCAGTTAGTGATCCAATGGCTTTGTTCATCATGATTTATGAATTACATACATACATACTGGTATAGATAATACATAAAGTATAGCAACTAATGGTAAAGAGTACCAAGGATATATCACAATTGTTATTATAATAACCGCAGAAACAATCATAGAAAGTGATAAATATTCCTGTTTTATCTGTATTTTCTTTAGAGACAAAGTTGGTAATCTGCTTGGAAGCAACAAGGCAATAATTACAATATAAAGATTAATAAGTAACGTATGGTTCCTGAGATTAAACTCACCAAAAAGGGGAGAGAATTCAAAATCTAAAATCAACGGAATCAATGCAAGAATCGCCCCGCTGGGAGCCGGAACTCCTACCAAAAAACGATCATCTTGTTTTATTGCACTTGGCTGGACAATTGCTGTATTAAACCGTGCTAATCGAATCGCCATACAGACTAAGAATAACATAATAGACGCCCATGATATCACCTTGTACTCATATTGCTGGAAGGACCACAGATAAATCAACATTGCTGGGCATAAACCAAAATTCATAAAGTCACACAATGAATCAAGTTCAGCTCCGAAATGACTAGTAGCATTAAGCATTCTTGCAACTCCGCCATCAAGGCCATCAATTATCGTCGCAATTAATATACAATAAACTGCTATTTCCCAACGACTATCAAGAGCAAATCTAATCGAGCTACTTCCTATAATTAACCCTATTAAAGTTATTATGTTTGGAAGTAGCTTTGTAAACGGCACTGGCCTAATACCCAACCTTTTACGTTTGAATCTTATCAAATTAAACCCCTAAATATTATCTAACTTCAAATTTTATTTGATCTGACTTTTTTTTGTTCAAGTCTGCAATCACCGTTTCACCACCAACACAAGTCTGCCCCTCAGAAACTGTGATAACAGATTTAATTGGTAAGTATATATCAACACGACTGCCAAACCTAATCAGACCATATCTTTGTCCAGCTTTTACTTCTTGCTCTTCTTCTAGATCACAAACAATTCTTCTTGCAATAAGTCCAGCAATTTGAACAAAAGCAACTTTAGTTCCATTGTTTGTTTCCATAAGCACAGATTGACGCTCGTTATGGATACTAGCTTTGTCTAAAGCTGCATTAAAGAACTTTCCTGGATGATAATGTAGCGATAAAATTTTTCCGTTTGCTGGCGCTCTCTGAATATGAACGTTAAAGATATTCAAAAAGACACTGACCCTGATCATTTCTTCATTGCCTAAATTAAGCTCTATCGGAGGAATGACTTCAGTAATTTTTTGAACAACTCCATCAGCTGCGCTTATAATAAGATCGTCTCCTACCGGAGTAACCCTTTCAGGATTCCTAAAAAAATATGCACACCAAACGGTAGAAATGCCACCAATCCAACATAATGTAGAACTAAATGAACCTAAGACAAAAGTTACTGCCGCAAAAATAATTATGAATATGTACCCTTCTCTGTGAATTATTTTTGCAAGGTCGCTATATGGTTTCATAGATTTTCTCCTAAATTTTTGTTTTAATGTTCGGATGATGATAAATTTCTTGTTCGAAGCGGTCAAGAACAAATCAATCTACTTGCCGTTTAATTTCAGTATTGCTATTACAAGAGCTGTTTTTATCTTGACCACCATCGCTAATTATGTTTATAATGCACCAAAATAAATGCAAAAGCTGAAATTTAAAGAGGCGGTCATGAAAATTGTTAAATCGTTAAAGTCTTTAAAAGCTAGAGATAAGAACTGCCGAATAGTAAGAAGAAAAGGTAGAGTTCTTGTTATCAATAAAGTGAATAAAAGATTTAAAGCCAAGCAGGCTTAACTTACAGTAATTCGTAAGACTAATAAGGGAGGAGAACATATCTTGTTCCCCTCCCTTATTTTATGGTTTTTGCAATACTCTATCAAACAATCTAGATCTTCAAAGCTCTTTTTTCTTATCAATCTTCTTTATCTAAGTTTAGTCTATATAATATCAATTAATTGTATATTACTCATCATGGAAATCAACACTCTATATTGGGCTGTCTTTGGAACAATTGTAGTTACTCTACTTATTCTTGACCTAGGCGTGCTCAATAAGCGTGATCATGTGATGACTCTTGGACAGAGCTTGTCTCTAAGCTTATTCTATATCACAATCGCATGCTGTTTCGGCATGTATATTCACTATGCAATCGGTACCGCGCCAGCTCATGATTATTTTACTGGCTTTTTACTTGAAAAAGCCATGTCTCTAGATAATATCTTTGTAATCTCAATTATATTTAGTTTTTTTAAAATCCCCCTTAAATACCAACATCGAGTCCTATTTTGGGGAATATTAGGCGTTATTGTCCTTAGAGCAATAATGATTTCTGCAGGAGCAGCCTTACTTGCTAAATTTAGCTGGTTATTGTTTATCTTTGGGGCAATTCTTGTCATTACCGGAATAAAAACACTCTATCTAGCAAATAATCATTCCTTTGATATAAATGATATGTATGTATATAAACTTTTAAAGAAAAAGCTAAATATATACCCAGAGTTAGTTGGAAATAAGTTCATTGTTGTTGAAAACGGCAAACTATTTGCCACACCATTACTTATGGCTTTAATAACTATTGAATTTATGGACTTGGTGTTTGCTATTGACAGTATTCCAGCTATTTTCGCTATTACTCAGAATACATTTATAGTATACACATCAAATATTTTTGCTATTCTTGGACTCAGAGCCCTATTCTTCTGCCTTGCTGATATAGTCGAAAGGTTTAAATACATAAAATACTCCCTAGCACTCATTTTAATTCTTATTGGCGTGAAAATATTTGCTGGCCATTTTATAGACATTCCTAAATACATCCCTCTCGTAGTCACATTCGTGCTACTAGTACTTGGAGTTTTGGTTTCACTCGTAATAAAAAATAGAGCTTATTGATTTGAGCAACAATCATATAACCCCCTTTGGATTACAGCGATTTATTACTACGAGCCATAATATAGTATCAGCTAATTTTTCTGGCTGCCCAATAGACACTAACCCTGTACAATATCTACTAGATATTGTACACAACATTTATCAATCACCATTAATCAGTTGTACTGTTAATAATGAAAATATTTTTGCTCAAAAAGAGCAAGATACTACTGGTATTATGAATGTTTTATATAAAATGCTAAACTCTTTTGACCTAAATTCTGCTCAAGAACGTGAGGCTTTGATAAAGTTTGTCTCAAGCCCTCAAGCTCAAAAAGCTTTAAAATGGTTATCTCAAAACAGTGATGAACTAGATTTAAAAGTCGTTGGGGAACAATTTGTCTTCCTACTTAACAGAATGGCGAATGAGAATATGTTTTATATTAAAGGAGTTTGCAAAGAATTCAACGAGGAGGCTTTCTTCTTTGGTTTACCAAACGATATGTTGTTTAGTATATTATCATATCTAAACCTGAAAGATATTCTTCCAACTCCAGGTCCGGTGGTTTTAGAAGACGATATAATTGACCTGCAGGATATTCTCTTAAGTAACACTGGTCCAGTTATAGAAGAAGTGGATGTATTGGGGAATTCTTCTTCAACAAATCTATTTCAATCAACTGATGGAGATGACGACCTGTATTCCTAGGATAATTGCCTTCTCTTAAGATTAGAAAAACGATCAAAAATAAGATTTGAGTATAAGAGCTTAAGCTCTTATACTCAACGAATGATATTTTCATATTTTATGTATAATAAAATTAACCTGAACTATGGATAAGAAATAGGGCCGTATGGTTTTGTACTGGGGCTACTACGCACCGTCATCCTGAACTTGATTCAGGATCCTCTTTTGTTTCATGAGATCCTGATCTAAGTTCAGGATGACTTTTTACAAGGCTGTCAACTAATGTTGCCTAATAAATCGACCTTCTCTTGTCCATAGTTTATGGTTAAGTTAAATTTATAAGATTTTTTAAAAATCAACTAATCCGAACCATCGGTATAACCTTTGATTCCAGAACCAGGAAGCACAATCTCGAAATTGTAAATACTTGTATCAGTCGCCTCAAGAGCTTCTGCAATCGATTGTAATTCTGGATTATCGTTTGGATTACTAACTTTCTTACCATCAAGCATTACAGTGGTCTGAATCGCACCAAGCATATAATGTTCCACGCGCAAATCAATATGCGAAGCTAGACCATGCATTGCTGGCGGATAAATTGTC
>JANNVO010000227.1:0-1523 GCA_031414475.1 Rickettsiales bacterium | reverse complement strand
GCAGGGTGGTACGTTCTCAATTTCCAGTCTCGGGGGAATCGGCGGAACTTATTTCACTAGATTATCAATGCGCCTGAAGTCGCCATTCTCGGTGTATGCCGCGCCAGCAAAAGAGCCATCTGGGACGAGCGCAAGGAGGCGTTTTTACCGAGGCTGATCATGCCGCTGTCGTTGTCCTGGGATCATCGGGTAGTTGATGGTGCAGCAGCCGCTCGATTTAACGTCTACGTCGCGCAATTGATGGCCGATTTCCGCCGAGTGATGCTCTAAACGGAGCGTTGTTCGCGAGACTTTCTGTTGTCCCGTTTGGCGCACCTGTCGATGAACGGCCTCGTTCTGTTCTTGTTTGTCGGTGATCTTTTCCTTGAGTGTTTATGACCACTATTGTTGTTGTTAAAAAGGCGGGTGAAGTTGCAATCGCATCAGATGCCCTGGTGACCTTCGGCGATACCCGGCTTTCCGGCGCCTATGAGGCCAACGAGAAGATCATCAAGGTCGCGGACTCGTATATCGGTATTGCCGGCAGCACGGCGCATTTTGCGGTGATTCGCAAATTGCTGGGGTCGATGGAGAACGTCAGCCTGCATTCGCGTGACGAAGTTTTTGAAACGTTTCTAAAAGCGCATGCGGCGTTGAAGGAACAGTATTTCCTGAATCCGAAAGAAGAAGATTCTGACCCGTATGAGTCTTCGCAGATTACTGCACTGATCGCCAACCCGAGCGGAATTTACGGTGTCTACACCTATCGCGAAGTATTCAGCTTTGACCGATTCTGGGGAATCGGTTCTGGTCGCAACTTTGCACTGGGTGCCATGCATGCCAGTTATGACCGTTTGAAAAGCGCTCGATCGATCGCCGAAGTCGGCGTGAAGGCCGGCATCGAGTTTGACAAGAACTCGAGTGGTCCGATTCGAATGTTCAGTTTTGTGATCTCGCAGACTCCAAAGATGACGCCCGAGATGGCCGCCGAAGTGCCGTCAATGCCCTCCAGCGGATCATCGTCCGAGCCCTGGTACGACCCCCTGACTGTAAATCCGAAGAAAGCGTGAAGCCATGAGTCTGATCGAAGTCAGAGTGCCGGATATTGGTGACTTCAAGGAAGTCGAGGTCATTGAGTTGTTGGTCAAGCCGGGTGATTCGGTAAAAATTGAACAGTCGTTGATCACCGTTGAGTCCGACAAGGCATCAATGGAAATCCCGGCGCCGCACGCAGGAACAATCAGGGAAATGAAGATCAAGATCGGCGACAAGGTCGCCGAGGGCAGTGTGATTCTGGTTATCGAGGCAACTCAGGCCGAGGGTGTGCCGACCAATGCAGCCGCATCCGCTGCTGCGCCGACAGCCACTCCAGCGCCAACAACAGCGCCAACAACAGTGCCAACGACAGCGCCAGGCGCGGCGACCGCCAGACCGGTCTCCGCGGCATCCGCACCCGGTATGCCTGCCGATATGGATTGTGAGGTTTTGGTCATTGGTGGTGGCCCAGGCGGATACTCGGCGGCCTTCCGGGCGGCTGATCTTGG
>JANNVO010000226.1:0-3905 GCA_031414475.1 Rickettsiales bacterium | reverse complement strand
GTATATATTCGACAACTAATATACCACTATTATAATCAGTTGTATTAGTGATAAAATTATATGTAAATTGTGGATTGGAGTAAGGTCGTACGAGACCGAACGATTCTCCTTTCGTGGAAATAACTGAAGATACATTTAAATCGTAAGAAGTCGGATTCTGTAATTGTGTGATCACTTGAGCTTTAAATAAAATAAATGAAGGTGGTCCGGGAATAAGAGGGGTTACTATGTTGGAACTTTTTGACTTTTTAAGAATAAATATTAAAAGTAATCCCATTATACCTATTATGACAATAATAATTATTGATAAAGTTGGATTAACTTGACCACTTCGGTTACTTGTATTATTCATTTTAATTCAAAATAAAAATATATATTATAAAAATATATATTTTATATAATATATATTTATTTTTATTTTATTTTTTTATTTATAGTTTTTCGTACATTTTAACCTCTGATAGAGTACTATCAGTTGGACTAACATTTTGTAAAGCTCTTGTAAAAATAGAATTAATTTTGAAAGTTTTTGAATTTACAGTTTCTGCAGTTAAATCGAATACATGGGTTATTTTATAAATTTTTTTAGTGGCATTTATAACTTCTATTGGACTTGCTGGTGCAACAATTCTTTTGTTCGGAGTGTTGTAAAACATCTCTCCTGAAACTGTTCCAACTGCTCCTCCTATGACAAAATTATCATTTGGATCAGTTAATATATATTCAACTACCAAGATAGTTCTTAAATCTGCAAGATCAGTTTTTGTTGTAAAGGAATAATTAAATTGTGGTTCTACACTAGTACTTGCGGTTGTTGAACCTGGAAATTTAAAAGTTTGACCTTCTTCTTTTATAACAGAAGAAGGAGTTAGATCAACATCGGGTGTAGTGACGGAACGAGCTTTTGCAGAATCTAAAGTAAATTCATCTTCCGGAGGGGGGACTGGTGGTGAATCAGAATTTCTAGTAAGTAAGATTAAAGAAACGATGATAATTGCTACAATAACGATTACGATGAATGTACTTGCTGAACTCATTTTAAAAAAAATAAAAATATTTTTTATTTTTTTTATATTTATTTATATTTTTTTTATTATTTTTTATATTTTAACTAAATTACATATCGTACATTTCGACTTTTGATAAGTTATTCGTTACTTTTCCTGTTCCTGTATTTGATTTTGTAAAAGAAATCAAAGCGACAAATTTATTTAATGTAGGTTCAACCTCTCCTAATGAAAAAACGTGTTTCATATTATAAACTTTTGAAGTTGTAGTAGTCTGAGTGCGAGAGATTGAAGACGCGATAATAGTGATCCCTACATTCACTAATAATGATGCAAATATCATGTTGTCATTAGTAATATTGATAAATACATTATTTGGGTCGGCCAATGTGTATTCGAGTACTAAAGTTTTTTTTAATTTAAGTGTATCCGATGAAAAAGTAAATGTAAGAACTGGACTATTAAAAGGGAGTGACACACCGAATGTTCGACCTGCATCTGAGACAGATTCACTTGGTGGCAGCAATAGTCCTACCTTAGGTTCTACTCTAACTAAATCTAGAGTAAATACGGATGAAGGTGGAGGAGGGAGTGGTGAAGAATCGGAATTTCTAGTAAGTAAAATTAAAGAAACGACGATAACTACTACAATAATAATTGGGATGATTATGATCGTCGAGCTCATTTTAATTAAAATAAAAAATAAAAAATTTATTTATTTTAATTTTTCATTTATCTAACATTTTAACTTCAGATAAGTTACTTGTAGTGTTCGGTTGATCTGTGCCATTTTGTTTAGTAAAAAATACATTTACATTGAATGTAGGAAGAGTAATTATTTCTCCAGTTTTATCGAATGTATGAGTTATTTTATAAACATCATCACTTTTTTTTTCTAAAGTGTTCGTTCCGGAAATAACAACAAGACCATCATTTGCAAATAATTTAGATGACACATTAGTGTTTATGTTTGATATAAAATTACCAGCATTAAGTAAAACGTATTCCACAACTAATGTGTTACTTAAATTAACTGTATTAGAAGTAAAACTAAATGTAAATAATGGATTGTTATAAGGTCTGGAGACAATGAAATCTTGATCATTCGATATGATAACTAATTTTTCATCCAATTTAATATCTTTTTGGCTAAAACTACTTACACTCACAGTATCTAATTTAAATTCTTTTTTTGGAGGTATCGGAGTTGGTATATAATTCGAATTTCTAATGATTAAAATTAAAGAAACGACGATAAATACTACGATAACTACTACGATAATAATTGGGATCATTATGTTTGTTGAGCTCATTTTAATCAAAATAAAAATATTTTTTATTTTTTATATATTTATTTATATTTTTTATTTTTTAACTAAATTACATATCGTACATTTCGACTTTTGATAAGTTATTCGTTACTGTACCTGCTCCTGGATTTGATTTTGTGAAAACAAAAACAACGCTAAATAGGTTTGATTTAGGTTCAACCCCTCCTAATGAAAAAACGTGTTTCATATTATAAATTTTAGAAGTTGGAGTAGTCTGAGTGCGAGTGGTAGTAACCCCTGAAAAATTTGTTAAAGGGTCAGTGATTGATAATGTTGCAATTATCTGATTATTATTAGCAAGATTGATAAATACATTATTTGGGTCAGCCAATGTGTATTCGACTACTAAAGAATCTTTTAAATTAAGTGTATTCGATGTAAAGGCAAAAGAAAAAGACGGATTTTCAACAGGGAGTGTCATAAAAAATTGACGCCCTCCATCTGAGACAACTGAACTTGGTGGCAAAGCTCCTACCTGAGGTTTTACTACAGCTGAATTTAGAGTAAATACGGCTGAAGGTGGTGGAGGGGGTGGTGAAGGCGATGATGAATCGGAATTTCTAGTAAGTAAAATTAAAGAAACGACGATAACTGTTACAATAATAATTGGGATGATTATATTTGCGGAGCTCATTTTAATTAAAATAAAAATATTTTTATTTTTTTATTTTTTTTATTTATTTTTTAACTAAATAACATATCGTACATTTCGACTTTTGATAAGTTATTCGTTCCATTTCCTGGTCCTGGATTTGATCTTGTAAAAGAAATAATAGCGCTAAAATTATTTGATGTAGGTACGACCGCTCCTAATGAAAAAACGTGTTTCATATTATAAATTTTCGAAGTTGTAGTAGTCTGAGTGCGAGAGGTGGAAGACGCGTTAATAGCTCCCCCTCCATTCACTAATAATGATGCAGCTATCGGGTTGTCATTAGTAAGATTCATAAATAAACTATTTGGGTCGGCCAATGTGTATTCGAGTACTAAAGTTTTTTTTAATTTAAGTGTATCCGATGAAAAATTAAATGTAAAAATTGGATTATTAAAAGGGAGTAACACAGCGAATGGCAGACCTGCATCTGAGACAGATGCACTTGGTGGTGTAAATGCTCCTACATTAGGATCTACTCTAACTGCAGTTAGAGTAAATACGGGTGGTGGTGGTGGAGGTGGTGGAGGTGGTGGAGTTGATGAAGTTACAGTAACGAACACTTTTTCACCGCCGACAACTAATAAATCGAATCTTCAATTTTTTCAACAGTTTGTTCCGAGCAAAACCTCCCTTTCTGGAAAAATATCCAATTTACAAATTTATACACAATAATAAAATGCATTGTGATAATACAACTTTACCTATAGTCATTATTGTAGCGATCGCGATCGTTTTACTAATTTTACTTAGTAGAAACGAAGAACCAGAACGTTCATTTAGTTAATTTTTTATTTATTTTTATTTTTTATTTTTTATTTTTTATTTTTAATTAAAATGAGCTCCTCAAATATAATCATCCCAATTATTATTGTAACAGTTATCGTTGTTTCTTTAATCTTACTTACTAGAAAT
>JANNVO010000225.1:0-2746 GCA_031414475.1 Rickettsiales bacterium | reverse complement strand
CTACAAACCGGAAAGTGAGACGCCGCTGCGTGCTCTCGGCAGAGAAACGGTGATGCTCGGCGTTTTTGAGGACGAACTGCGAAGTTTTGGACAAAATCCCACGCAGATCTTTGCACCGAGTTTCTCGATGAGTTTTGTCGCTCAAAGGCTGTTACTCGCTTTGTTTTGGTTCGTCGTCTCGATGGTATTTACCACGATCGCACCGGGAGCCGTGGGCCGAGCGGTCGCTCGAGTTCACCTATCATTTCTTAAGGTCTGTGCGATCGGGGCGATCTCGTTTCTCGTCATCGTCGGCATAATAGTCGGCGGAGCTCTAACGTTGCCTGATTATCTGGGTGTAACGCTTGGTATCCTGTCGACTTTCCTTTTGTTGCTCGGCTATTTATTTGGCCGCATTGCTTTGCAGGTTAGTGCAGGTAAACTCATTCAAAAGTACTTCCTTTCCGAGAACAATCGCTCGGAAACTCTCGCTATACTCATGGGGGTTCTAGTCTGGACGCTCCTCCTATCGCTACCGTACCTTTGGGTACTTGCCCTCTTCCTGGTATTCGCCGTCGGTATCGGCCTCGTTTTGACGGGCCGTGCGGTGCCAAAATGGCAGACGCCTTAGACGCGAATGCTTGCAGATTTTTACATTTCTTTACAAATAGCCCCGAACCATACTGCTAATATTAACGTCATAGCATTTGTTACTATTTTTATCGGTATCGAAATCAAGGACTAGTAATTATCTATATGTTGCAAAACGCAATCCTTTGTTTGCTCATTCTTTTTTCTTCGGGCACGTTTGCACTGGTAAGCGGCCAGACAGATGGCTCGATTAAACCGGTCTATATGGCTGGCGATGTTGTCAGCCTCGGTGGAAGGAAGATCGTTGTAAACGACGCTAAGGCTGGCTCGGTCGAGGTCATGCTGACGGAGAAATCTACATACAAGAAGGTGTCCGCTGAAAATGCCAATCTGACCGCAGCTACGCCCGGAACTCTCGCGGAGATCGGCGTTGGCGACCGGCTTACAGTTTCGGCATTGCCATCGGCGGACGGAAAGACATTTACGGCCCGAACGGTCTATTACATGACCAAGGCTGACATTAACGCAAAGAACAAAAAAGAAGCGGACGCATGGCGTACCCGTGGCATTACCGGCAAGGTGATCTCGGTCAATGCGGCGACAAACCAAGTTGTTGTCGAGACGCGTACACTGACTGGCAGTTCAAATGTCACAATGACTCCTAAAGAAGGGGCCAAGTTCCTTAGATATGGACAGGATTCGATCCGGTTTGACGAGGCCAAGGCGAGTTCGCTGGCTGAGGTTAAGGCTGGAGACATGTTGCGAGCCCTAGGTGACAAGAGCACGGACGGAACGAGTTTTGCAGCCGAGCAGGTTGTCGCTGGTGCTTTTCAGACGATTGCCGGGACCGTCAAATCGATCGATGTGGAGAAACGCGAAGTCGTTATCACTGATCTTCAAACCAAAAAAGATGTGACCGTTGTCATCAGCGACGCGTCTGTCGTTAAAAAGTATCCGGCAGAACAGGCCGAAATGCTGGCCCGTATGCAGATGTTGGGAGCTGGCGGCGGAGCGGGCGGTGCTCGTCCGGTCGGCGGTGGCAATCGGCAAGGGCCTCCGGCGGGTGGTCAGGGTGCTGGTCAGGGTGGCGGCACTCCGGGCACGGGGGGCGCACGTGGAGCGGCCGGCGGTGGTGGAGTGGATGAAATGCTCGAACGCTTTCCAAATATCACAGCGGCTGATCTGAAGGCTGGCGACATGATCGCTATTTCGAGCACAAAGAACGGAACGAACACACGTATCAAAGCGATCAAATTGCTCGCCGGCGTAGAACCATTTCTCAGACTGGCTCAAACCAGCGGCCAGGGTGCTCGGGGCCGTGGCGGCGTGGAAGGCGGATTTAGCATTCCGGGTTTAGACGGGATCGGCTTCCCGTAGATTGAATTTTTTTTTCGACTGGACGTGAATATCGGCACGTCGCAGTCATTATTAACTAGCAGGTAGATATCATGAAACTTATACGAACCGCATTATTTTTAGCAATGATCTCGATCATGTCGATCGGGACGGCATTTGCACAGGCGAACGGCAGCATCGGAGGGACGGTTACTGACGCGAACGGAGCTATTATTCCGGGAGCGACGGTCACCGCTGTTGCTGTCGATCTCAAGCAAAAGCAATCGATCACAAACTCAAAGGGCGAATACAATATTACTGGCCTGATGCCGGGCAAATACACGCTCAAAGCGATCGCACCGACATTTGGGCTGTACGAGAACCTAGACGTTGTCGTAGCTGCCGGTAATAAGAACGAGATGATCATCGTTCTCTCGGTCGCGACCGTGCAGGAAACGCTTGACGTCTCTGTTCGCGAGGAAATCTCGAACGATCCAGAAAATAATAAGGATGCGACGATCCTAACGGGCAAGGATATCGATGCCCTTCCGGACGATCCTGACGAACTTCAGGCTTACTTGCAGGCACTCGCCGGTGCATCTGCCGGCCCGAATGGCGGCCAGATATATATCGATGGATTTACCGGCGGCCAGTTGCCCTCGAAAGAATCGATCCGCGAGATCCGCATCAACAGCAATCCGTTCTCGGCCGAGTACGAGCGTATGGGCTTTGGCCGTATCGAGATATTGACGCGTCCGGGATCGGATAAGTTCCGCGGTTCGGCTAACGGCAGCTTTAATGATGAGAGCCTGAATTCGCGTAATCCGTTTGCACTGAATCG
>JANNVO010000224.1:0-1570 GCA_031414475.1 Rickettsiales bacterium | reverse complement strand
GCGAACAGCACGGTGAACATATCCTCCGGGAAGCCTGCTTCGGAAGATATCGGAAAGGCATTCCTGGTTGGGGCCGGAGCTGGTGCAGTCGCAACGCTGACAGCAGGTGCAGGCTCAGCTATCCTTGGAGAAACAATCACTGCCACAATTGCTAGCGGTGCAATAGGCGGGGCTGTTGGCGGCGCGCTCCAGGGTGCGGGTAACCAAATCGTCGTCGAAGGGAATCGAGAAGGAGCACAGATCACCGACGCCGCCGTACAAGGCGCCGTGGTCGGAGCAATCACCGGTGGCATTAGTGGTGCCCTCGTCTCTCCAATTACACCAGCGCAGAGCCCGGTAGATGAGCTCACGATCGGTGTAGCGAACGGTACAAGCGCAGAAATGTCAAACGTCATTGAGCTATTCAAGGATCTTTCAGAGGAAGTCGCGGACTCTCCGCCTTATAGTCAGAAGAAGGAGAAGCAGCCACAATGAGATCTGTTGCTAGGGTCAAAATCTTCGTGCCTGGCTTCTTGTTGAGCACCGCACTCTGGGTATACATAGGGATATCAGCGCCTTCAGGCCATGTGGCCTTTACCGCTGCCCTCACTGTTTTCGGCGGTCTTAACCCCCTGCCATTTGCTGGAGGAGTGCTAACCCGGGGAATTGTAGCAATTCTCGTGGGGCGCGATCAGGCCCTTCTAGGGTGGGTCACTTCGCTGATTCTGATAGTTCCTTGGTGGTGGTGGATGAGCGGGAAATGGGCCGAACGTACCCTGCGGAGTTCAAGCCAAAATCGGGAATAGAAATCTTGTTGACCGCCTCTGGCGTACGGTCGGTGACCATGAAATCGAAAGTCTGGGGGCCGTGCGGCACTGCCGGTGCCCTGCAAGAGTGTTTGAGCTAAACGGTCGAGCTCTGCGACCAGGTCGGCCGGATGTTCCGGATCGACCAGCCGGTCACCTGGCCCACCGCAGCGATTCCGGAACCCGCTCCGCTGCGGACCAGCTACGCCTACGACATCGGGGACTGGTTGGAGACGGTCAAGCAGTTTGACGCCGCGACCCAAGCGATCATCCAACAGCGAGAATTTGCTTACGACAATCGCGTCTTTCTGACCTCGGAGCGGCATCCCGAGAAAGGCGCAGCCGGCAATGGCTTCGTGACCTACTCCAAGTACGACGCGCGCGGCCACGCGGGGCGCAAGGTAGACGGCACCTCGGACCTCACCTTCGAGTACGACAAGGCGGAGCGGATGACCAAGGTGCGGGAAACCGGGACCTCGGTCGGCTGCGGCACCACCGCCCGGCCGCGTTGCTTGAAGGAGTACACTTTCGGCACCGGCATGTCCGCTGCCGACCTGTCGCTCGGTAAGGTCAAAATGGCGAAGCGCTACAACTATCCCGTTCTCGGCACCAACACCCACACGGTGGCGGTCACCGAGACGTATATCTACGGGGGGAAGGAAGGGCGTGCCTCGAAGCGCGACTCGCAGGTCACCTTCAATGCGGCGCCGGCCGAGGCGTTTACCCAGAGCTTCATCTACGACGACTTGGGCAACACCACGAAGCTGAACTACCCGCAGTGCACC
>JANNVO010000223.1:0-2921 GCA_031414475.1 Rickettsiales bacterium | reverse complement strand
GTTAATGTTAAGAACTCCCATAGCGCTACCGGGCATCCCAGGAATTTCAAAACTACCGCCTCCAACTGGGCCAGTATCTTTAACGCTAATTTCAATTTCAGTTGTATCAAGCTCGCCATTAACAATCTTTACTCTGAACTTATCCCTAGTTTCAGAAGAAGCTGATTTGCCTACGACAGAATCTAGAATGCGCTCTATTGCTGTTAGTTTAGCTTTTTCTTCAACTTCTTTCTTAGCTTTTTCTTTTTGATATGAAACTGCTATCTCTACTAAATCACGAATTATTGACTCTACATCACGTCCAACATAGCCAACTTCAGTAAATTTTGTCGCCTCAACTTTGATAAATGGAGCTTCAGCTAATTTTGCCAGTCTTCTTGCTATTTCAGTCTTACCAACACCAGTAGAACCAATCATCAAAATATTTTTTGGTACAATCTCACTTCGCATCGGCTCTGGAACTTGAACACGACGATATCTATTACGCAATGCAACAGCTACAGCTTTTTTTGCTGATTTTTGACCTACAATAAACCTATCAAGCTCTGCAACTATTTCAGCTGGCGTTAATCCCATTTTATTTTTTGAACTCATTTAACCTTCTCAGTAATAATATTATGATTTGAAAACACACAAATATCTGCCGCAATATTCATAGATTTTAGAGCAATTTCTTCAGCATTCATCTTTGTCTCAATAGACATCAGAGCTTTAGCTGCTGAGAGCGCAAAAAATCCGCCAGAACCAATAGCAGCTATATTATCTTCTGGCTCTATTACATCCCCATTACCTGTTACAATTAATATGTTATCTTTATCAGCTACAATTAACATTGCTTCAAGCCTGCGTAAGTATTTGTCTGTGCGCCAATCTTTCGCAAGTTCGACTGCACTCCTGAGCAGCTGATTTGAGTATTTATCAAGCTTTGCTTCTAGTCTTTCAAATAAAGTAAACGCATCAGCTGTTGATCCAGCAAAGCCAGCAACAATTTTATTACCGGATAGAGTTCTTAGCTTTCTTGCAGTAGCTTTTACTATATGATTTCCAAGAGAAACTTGTCCATCTGCAGCAATCACGACATCTTTGCCTTTTTTTAGACAAAGTATGGTGGTACCGTGATGACTGGGGCTACGCGTTGAATTATCGGACATAATTTATTTCTATTTGTTTTTATAAATGAACTTGTATAAATAGCGTAAGTGATAGATAATCACCCTCGTTCTAAATTGCAAGTAATCTTAAAAGATAATATTAAGAAGAATCGTTCGAAACAAGGATATAATGTACAATAAGAATAATATTTTTGCCAAAATTATTAGCGGAGAAATCCCAGCTGAAAAACTTTATGAAGACGAGATGGTAATTGCGATAAAAGATATCAATCCTGCCGCACCAATACACATACTTGTAATGCCTAAAGGAGAATATACTGATTTTGCTGATTTTATTGAAAAAGCATCCTCTACTGAAACTAATCACTACTTCAAAACTATTGCAAAAATTGCCAAAGATAATGGTGCTAATGAGTATCGCACCGTGAGCAACAAGGGGTCATCTTCGGGGCAATCTGTGTTCCATTTCCATACTCACATTTTAAGTGGGTCAAAAAATATTAATCTATAGCAAAGAGAGTTGAATTGTAATATGTTAATTTCAAAGTGAAGTTCGCGGAGCCTATCTTTATTAGGTGAGCAAACTGAATCTTGCAAAATTGGCGTATTACAATACAACTGTCAAAGCTATTAGTAGATAAAAACCTATGAAAAAGAAATATGTAATTGCCATAGTCGGAGCAACGGGAAATGTTGGTCGAGAGGTTTTAAACTATTTATCTAGCAGAAATTTTCCT
Source organism: Rickettsiales bacterium (assembly GCA_031414475.1). GTDB lineage: Bacteria > Pseudomonadota > Alphaproteobacteria > Rickettsiales > Rickettsiaceae > Megaera_A. The sequence goes on along the minus strand of JANNVO010000223.1, from coordinate 1,072 downwards.
GTTAAACAAATCATCGCTCTAGCTTCAGAAAACTCGGTAGGACGCCAAGTTAGCTTTGGTGACGACACACTGAAAGTAAATCAGATGAAAGGATTTGATTTTTCTGGCGTAGATATCGCCTTTTTTTGCGCTGGCTCAGAAGTAGCAAGGAAATATGCAAAAGAAGCTGTAAGTAAAGGATGTATTGTAATTGACAAATCATCCTTATTCAGACTTGATGATGATGTACCGTTGATTGTTCCAGAAGCAAACTTACAGGCTCTCAAAAACTTCAAAACCGGTATCATAGCGAATCCTAATTGTTGTACTATACCTTTATCTGTTGTACTAAAACCTCTTGATAACGCAGTTAAAATTAAAAGAGTTGTAATTTCAACATACCAATCAGTATCTGGTGCTGGCAAGTTGGCCATGGACGAATTATACAAACAAACAAAAGCTAAATTTGTGTTTGAAAACCTTGATGCTCGCGTTTTTCCAAAACAAATAGCCTTTAACTTATTCCCACATATTGGAGAATTTAGAAAAGATGGTTACACCGATGAGGAATATAAAATTCAAGAAGAGCTTAAAAAAGTAATAGGAAATCACATCAGTTCTACAGTAACTTGTGTCCGAGTACCAGTTTTTGTTTCCCACGCGATGTCAGTTAATATAGAATTTGAAGATAAGATAGATGCAGAAGAGGCTGAAGAGTTATTATATGAAGCTGATGGAGTTGTTGTTCATAGCCTTGAAAATGAAATGAAATACGCAACCCCCATAGATACAGTTGAAAACGATGATGTGTTTGTTTCAAGAATACGAAACGATACTTCGAAAGCAAATTGTATCAATATGTGGATCTGTACTGATAACTTAAGAAAGGGTGCTGCACTTAACGCAGTCCAAATAGCGGAAGAACTTATAAAAAGTTGATACTGATTTGAGTATAGTCGTTTGAGTTGAATTAGCATATATTTGCAGGAAAGATTTTGTCTTTTAAATATTGCTACGAATACTCCAAATGCCAACCCATTTTGGGTATGAGTAAAGATAAAATAGAAATTTATGCTAATTCAACTTAAACGAC
>JANNVO010000222.1:0-1591 GCA_031414475.1 Rickettsiales bacterium | reverse complement strand
CGCGTTTCTAGCCCAGCGATTCAAGGCGTACAGCAACCATCATGTCGGCTGGTCGAAACGCATCTGGGACATGGCGCCGGTCGGCTGGCTGCTCAACCCCGACTGGGCGCCGAGCACCATCGTGCCAACGCCGGTCATGTCAAATGATCTGAAATGGACGGTTGATCCTGGCCGGCATCCGATGCGGTATGTCGGCTACATCGATCGTGATTCAATACTCAGGGACTTCTTTGCCAAGCTGGCGGCGTACGCGACCAACAGCTGAAGAATATAACAAGCGGGTCTCGATTCGATGGCCTGTCATCGCAGCCCTGCCTTCAGCCTTTCATCGTCGGATCAAGCGCCACTCGCAGCGACTCGCATACACTGCGCGGCGCTCGCTCGCCCATAACAATCGAGCGCCGCCAGCAGGAGGCTGCGATGGATCGCTTGCGCGGGAAGGTCTGCCTCGTCACCGGAGCGAGCAGCGGGATCGGGCGCGGCTGCGCGGAGGCGCTCGCCCGGGAGGGCGCCCGCGTCGTGGTCGCAGACGTGGACGAGCGCGCCGGGCGCGAGGTGTGCGCCGCGATCGCCGCGGCGGGCGGCGTCGCGCAATTCCTCGAACTCGACGTGACCGAGGAGCGCGCCTGGAGCGATGCCATCGCGCGCGTTCGCGCAGAACATGGCGCGCTGCACGTGCTCGTGAACAATGCGGGCATCTGCATCGCGGCGCCGCTTGCGGAGTTCTCGTATGCGTCGTGGCGCCGCCAGCTCGCAGTGAATCTCGACAGCGTCTTTCTCGGCACGAAGGCGGCGTTGCCCATCATCGCAGGGTCGGGGGGTGGCTCGATCATTAACATCTCCTCGGTCGCCGGCCTGCAAGGCGTCGCGGGCTTGTCGGGATACTGCGCGACAAAAGGCGGCGTGCGTCTGTTCACCAAGGCAGTGGCGCTCGAGTGCGCGCAGGCCCGCAATGGCGTGCGCGTGAACTCGATCCATCCCGGCGGAATCGAGACGCCGCTGTGGGGGAAGATGGCTAGCGACGGGGTCGCGCTGGACGCCGCCGATTCGCGCCGCGCGGAACGCATCGACGGCGCGCGAGCCGCCACGCTCGCGGCGACTCCGCTCGGTCTCGTCGGCGCGCCTTCCGACATCGCGGCGGGCGTCGTCTACCTCGCGTCCGACGAGGCGCGCTTCGTCACGGGCGCCGAACTCGTGATCGACGGCGGAGTCAGCGCGGGCTGATCGCGTGGCCGAGTGGCGCGCTTGCGTGCGCGTGACGCAGTTTGTGGGCGAAGCGGGCGACGCGCGCACGGAGGGCCGTTCCATGAGCGACTGGGGTCTCCAGCACCTCTATCACACGATCATCAACAGCAAGGACATCGAAGCATCCGTTCAGTTCTACAAGCGGCTCGGCTTCGAGGTGATCTCGGACCGCCGCAACGCCGTGTGGCCCAAGGGCAGCGGCGTCTCCTTTGGACTCGGCGACACGCAGGGGCGCGGCGTGCTGATGATCCTCCCGAGCGATCCGAGCGGGCCGATGATCGACTTGATCGAGTGGCTCGAGCCGAAGGCGGAATTCCCCGAGCCGTCGCCCGCGCGGGTGCCGCCG
>JANNVO010000221.1:0-1566 GCA_031414475.1 Rickettsiales bacterium | reverse complement strand
CCCTCTGACATCACCCAATCCCTCGCCCGCGGTGCGCGTTTGGCAGGGGTCAAGATCTTCGAAGACACGCCGGTCACCCGGGTCATCGTCGAAGACGGTCGCATCAGGGGGGTTGAAACCCCCTTTGGCACCATCGAATGCGAAAAGGTCGTGGTCTGCGCCGGCCAGTGGACACGGGCGCTTGCCGCCACCGTGGGCGTCAACGTCCCCCTCGTGTCGGTCGAACACCAATACATGGTGACCGAACAAATCCCTGGCGTGACCACCACCCTGCCCACCCTGCGCGACCCCGACCGCCTGACCTACTGGAAAGAGGAGGTCGGGGGCCTCGTCTGGGGTGGCTATGAGCCGAACCCCAAACCCTGGGCGCAGAACGGCATCCCAGAGGGCTTTCACTTTGAGCTTCTGACCAGCGACTTCGATCACTATTCCCAGTTCATGGAGGACGCCATCGCCCGCGTCCCGGCCCTTGCGACCGCTGGCGTCAAGCAACTGATCAACGGCCCGGAAAGCTTTACCCCGGACGGCAACTTCATTCTGGGCGAGGCACCGGAGCTGCGTAATTTCTTCGTCGGCGCGGGGTTCAACGCCTTTGGCATCGCGGCGGGCGGCGGAGCAGGGATGGCGCTCGCCGAATGGGTCGCCACCGGGGCCGCTCCCTACGACCTCTGGCCCGTCGATATCCGCCGCTTTGGCCCCGCGCACCGCTCTACCGATTGGGTGCGGACACGGACCCTGGAGGCATATGCCAAGCACTACACCATCGCCTGGCCGTCCGAGGAAATGCGCTCCGCAAGGCCCACCCGCCGCTCGCCGCTGTACGCGCACCTCAAGGCTGCGGGCGCGTGTTTCGGTGAAAAACTGGGCTGGGAACGCCCGAACTGGTTCGCCGCAGCGGGCGAAATGGCCGAAGACCGCTACTCCTACCAGCGCCCCGGCTGGTTTGACGCCGTAGGCCGGGAACACAAGGCCGCGCGGGAAGGCGCTGTTTTGATTGACCAAACCTCGTTTGCCAAATTCACCCTGAAAGGCCCTGACGCCGCACAAGCGCTGAACTGGATCGCCGCCGGAAACGTCGATCGGGCCGTGGGATCGCTGACCTACACCCAGATGCTGAACGCCAAAGGTGGCATCGAATGCGATCTGACCGTCATGCGCCGCGCGGCGGATGAGTTCTACATCGTGACAGGCACCGGCTTTGCCACGCATGATTTTGACTGGATTGCCAAAAACTTGCGCGGCGATGCTCATCTGATCGACGTCACTTCCGGCTCCGCCGTCCTGTCCCTCATGGGCCCAAAGTCACGCGATATCCTGCAACCCCTCACCCCCGATGATCTGTCCAATGCCGCCTTCCCCTTCGCCACCGCGAGGGCCATCTCGGTCGCCGGTTGCCCGGTCCTTGCCCTGCGCGTCACCTACGTGGGCGAGTTGGGCTGGGAATTGCACATGCCAACCGACGTCGCCGTCACCGTCTACGAGGCCCTCATGGCCACGGGCGGCATCACCAACGCCGGCTACCGCGCGATTGAAACCCTGCGGCTGGAAAAAGCCTACCGCGCCTGG
>JANNVO010000220.1:0-1763 GCA_031414475.1 Rickettsiales bacterium | reverse complement strand
AAGTAAAGATGGATCACCCACTTTGCGTTTTGAAAGGTTGCCGTTGATATAATAAATTTTGCCCGAGACAAGATCATGAATTATTACCTCAATCAAAGGCCGCATAAGCAAAACGATAGAATCACAAAGTGGGATATAATGCGCCACGTCCATATTTAATACTTTTTAGTCTGTTTATTATTATAATATAGACTATTTAATATACAATATCAAGTTATTTTAGACTTTAAAAAAATAATAGAAGCACATATACTTTTAAAAATAATGGAAGCACAAGATGCAAAAGGTATATGGATGCTGTATTCAACATTTAGTAAAGAAAAAATACTAGAAGAACTAAAAGCACGCGAGCCTATATTTCATCACCCTGATAAATTTGGCAGCAGCAAGCAAGATATTCTCAACATGACATGTAACGAGTTCTGGGAGATTGGCGCATCGGGCAATGTCTATACAAGAGAGTATGTAGTCAACGTTCTGCTACAGCGCTATGGAGATCCTAATTACCAAGATATTTGGAAAACAAAAGATTTTAAACTGATTCAAATAGCACCTGACAACTATTTGATTACCTATGTACTCATACAAGAAGAAAGAATCACACGGCGTAGCACAATTTGGCGTATGGAGAATAGTCATTGGAAAATAGTCTACCACCAAGGAACGTTATTACAGGAGAAAAATAATGAATACAAAAAATAATCAGTTTTAGATTTCTCTGCAAAGAATATTGTTATCAACCCTCTATACTACTGACAACAAAGAAAAATATGGGATAAATCAAGAGATCCGAAGCGAGTTTAGGACAAAGATATTCTCCTAAACTCGCGAATTTGATTATGAAGCAGCTTCGTTCTGCTCTAGTTTATTATAGTATTCTTTGCCAAGACCTTTTACAGCGAATAGCCATAGAATTACTACTACGAAGAATATTCCAGCAAAATATGGTGTAGCCTCTGTAAACGTAAATGCCGGCATCAAGATAAAAAATGTTGATTGAATAATACCACCACCAGATTTACCAAATCTGCCACCTATAACGTCAACAGCAGCTTTACCTTTAGTCTTCATTTCATCATCAAGCGGGATATAAGCCATCTCTTTTGTTGAGTCAAACAAAGAATATTTGGTCGCTTTACTGAGCACATTCTGAGCCGTGCCTACCATAACTGCCAGCGCAAGCGGCCCTGTTCCAAAGAAAGCAGCTAATTGCAAGCCAATCCCTTGATCAAAAAATATGAATGAAAAGAAGGCAAGGCCAGTTACAAGAATCATAATGGGTGTAAATATTGCCGCCGTAGACCATGACACTCTCCGAAGAATGTTACTTCCAACTAACATAAAGAATATAGCAGCCCCTCCCTGATAAGCCTGAAATGTTCCCATGTACGAAGTATAAGCTTCAACAGTAGGATACAATTCCTTAAGTTTGGCTTTCCACACGCCTTCAACGAGATTCATAGAAATTCCATACGCAATGATAAGAAGAACGAGTAAGCCAAGATATCTGGATGTAATAATCATCTTAAAACTATCACCAAGAGATAATTTTACTTTTTTCTTCTTTGCAGAACCAGGTGCACCTGCATCATATAATCTTGGATCAGTTAAAACATTACGGTTAATCCAACCATACAAAACCACTATCATTAAACCGCTTAAGATAGTCACACAAAGTACTGGGATAAGCTTCACATTCTCAGGAACAATGTGTACATCTGGGCTTAAAAGCAAGTAAAAAGTTACAGCCACAAGCGGAAGAG
>JANNVO010000219.1:0-2922 GCA_031414475.1 Rickettsiales bacterium | reverse complement strand
ATGCTTCTGACCATCTTCTACCTGCACTTTTGACAAATCCACACCTACATAGTGACCTTTAGGATAATGTACAGCATGAGGAATAAGATTTCCACCAGCCGCACTTCCTAGTTCAAGAACTCTAGCTGTTTCAATCTTAGGGGGGGTCATTCCAAATAGCGTACCAAGAGTAGATAGTTTTTCTGGACTACTTTGTGCATAAGGATAGCTTTCATATGGCATCTCATCGTATGCATATATTTCTGTTGTATTTGTCATAATCTAAATAATTCAATTTTTATTAAACAGGAATCTTGAATGTAAATCCAAGGGTAAATTCACCAACACCAATCGTTTTCTTAATTGGCTTTTGGGCCACAAAAGATTGTGTTTGGATGTCGAAGGTATCATATTTCACTTTAATGTCATTTACAACCTGTAACTTTGCACCAAAGTCTATACTTATATTCTCGGATAAATCTCTAGCTACCCCCCCACCTGCCTGCCATGCAAAACAATTTACTGTATTTTTTGTGATTCTAAAAAACTCAAATTTATTACCCAAACCTAGTATTGCTAGAGCTGGAGTTGTTGTAGTTGTTGGTTTAATAGAAACCCTCGCAATACCTGCCCCCAAAATTACATATGGTTTTACTTGCGCAAAAACTGGTGAAAATTCGTATATGAAATTTGCTGTATATACGTTACCAGATACTTTAGTTCTTCCAGGCGTTTTTGGGATATCTAATGATCCAATCCCAGGAATGGTAATCCCCGTTGACTTCACGGGTAGTAAATATGTGAGCCCATATTTTGGCTGATATGTCCCAGAAATCTCTACCATCATATTAGGATAAAAACTATAACCAATACGCCCTCCAAACATTGTTGATTGCTTTAACCTAAACTTCGCATCCGTATCTTTATCAACAAAGCTTTTTACTATTGGCTCGGAAATGCCTAATTCTGTTCCAATATATATGTATCTATCTTCTGCATTATTTGCATTTGCAGTGCCTATTGAAAACAAAATTGCACTTGTTAGCAAAGCCGCTCCTGAGCCTCGTGTTACTATTTTCATAAAACCTTTCTTAGTTAATATAATAAGCCAGAAAATTAGTCTTGGATTATATATAACAAAATTTTGCGGTCAAATAAAAATAGCATTACTGAATGCGTATTACTAATGCTAGACTCTATATGAGTTAAGTTTATAGATCCCCACGTTGGATTCCGCCCTCATCCAGGCTTCTTGATCGTGGATGAGGGCAACGGAAAGAAGCTCCTGGGCCAGGAAGCGAAGCCCAACAAGTTCAGGATAACACAACAGTGCGTTCACGATAACTCAAGCTTTTCTTAAGATGACAATCAAAAACAAATTAATAAAGCGGAGCAACCGAAACTTTTTTATTTCTAAACAGCAATGCTCCAACCTCTTCCATTATTGGGAAAATCCTATTTAACTCACCAAGGAATTCACTATCGCTCACTTTCTTACCAAGATCTTTTTCGATCGCTTTATGAATCTCTCCTAAAGATTTATCGCCGCTTATCATATTTCTGAATAAATGCTCAGTATAATGAGAAACAGAAATATTAATCGATACATCGGCAAGAAAATCTGATTTAAATGAGAAACTTATTCTTGAACCAATAAGGCTCTGATTATTTTTTATGTAATCTGCAATTTGAGTTGGAAGATTACTGATTGTGTAAATATATGGAACATTATCCATATCAGTTATTTTGGCTATCGGTTTTTTCTTCTTAGAAATATAAAAACTATGCTTAATAATAGATCCACACATAATTTCACATACTGCTTGTTGTTTCCACTTATCCATTGCCTTAATTTTTTTCAAAAACTCTGGATCCTGGAAATAAGTTTCAGGTTTAAGCATGACTCTACTATGCGGTGAATTATAATCAACGAAATTTAAACCAGCCTTTTCAACAAATTCGTACAGTTGAGGCACGGTGTAAGCTCTATCTTGCTTATGCAGGAACATATCATACATACCAACATCACCATGATTAATATGGTCTCCAAGTAATTCTGCCCCTCTCTTATACCAATTAGTGTTTGGCAATGCATTAACAACTTGCCATCCATTTTTTACTTCTTCTTGGCGAGAGGTAATTCCTTCATTTACTATTTTAAGCATATCCTGAATTTGGTAAACTGCTGTTCTGCCATACTGAGCATAAACCATGATACCCATACCCCCATCATCAGTAAGAGAATCGCTAAGTATTTTCAGCCCAGCGTCTGGAGATTCTAGGTGGTGTAAAACACCTGTACATGTTATATAGTCAAATTTTCCTAGTTTAAGTACCGGAATGTTTAATATGCTATCATGAATCCATGTTATATTAGTAAGACCACGATATTCCGCTCTCTTCTGAGCAATAGCCATAGAATTCTTACTGAAATCCAAATAAATTACCTCAGCATCAGTATCTTTTAACTGCTCAGCTAAATAGACCGTAGAATCTCCAGTTCCACCACCTGCGATCAGAACACGAAAACCCTTTTTAAAGTCTTTCTTGCCATCAAAAAGCCAGTGATTAATCTCACCAAGATAGTCCCCATAAACTTTAAGCAACCTGGTTTTGTCATCTTCAGGATTTCTGAGTGGATAAGGGTAATCCAGATAATGTTCTTGAACTTCTTTTAGGCCTTTTAGTTCTTTTGTTTTTGCAGTTTTTTGTTTTGTTGTCATAATAATTTACAATGAATTTTTTCTTACATGAGACTTTGTACTAGATTGTATAGTAATAGTCAATATTTTGTCATGAGTTTAATTGGCATTATTATGCATAGTCATACCAGGCAAAAATGGTTATCCCAGACTTGACGCGGTACATCAGGCAACAAAATGATATCCTCAATCAAGTTCAGGATGACTAGTTTTTTATATAAATACCAAATCAAGCTCAGGG
>JANNVO010000218.1:0-1908 GCA_031414475.1 Rickettsiales bacterium | reverse complement strand
GCAAGACTTATGGCTTTGTTGACACTGATACTCGACCCTTGCATTTCTTGAGTGATGATTGTAGTTCTTGGGATATCATTTACTTCTGCTTTAAGTAAATTAAGCGAATTATCCGTACTACCATCATCAACAAAAATAAATTCCTTACGAAAATTACCCACTATTTTTTTTAACGAATCCACTAGTTTAGTAATGTTAGATTCATTATTGTGAATAAGGACTATATAAGTACATCTTAGCATGTTATATTTACTCAAACCTCTTTGGATAATACGGATTATACTTTCACAATTCCGGCTATGCAAGGATATGGCAGTATTTGTCATTAAATTTAGTTTTTTAGTTTTTTATAGATGATAAAAATAAGTTGTTATAAAACAAAGCAAGACCTATTACCAAAAGCCTTTTGTCAACTGGCTCAAAAGTGTTATTACAGTTCTATCAATACTTGTGTTATTACTAACAATAGTGATTTTGCCACGGAACTGGACAGGGTATTATGGACTTACTCCAAGAAACATTTTATTCCCCATGCAACGTCTCAAGATCCATTCCATCAAGAGCAGCCTATTTATATAACTCACTCTATAGAAAACCCAAACAATTCAAAAATCATTATTCTTGTTAACCCTACAGAAGACAATTTACTTAAGCTATTTTCTAGCACCAGCGAAGTTAAGCTCGACACCATAGAAAAAGTAATGATAATTTTTGATGATGTTCAACGAACACAATTCTCTGAAATAAAAGTCCTATTACTTAAAACCAAATTCAACAATTCCGAGATAAATCTATTCGAACAGTTAAATAGCGGACTCTGGCAAGCAATTTCACAACAGAATATATAACTTACAGTTAAAATCATGATAAAAATGCAATAAGCTAGTAACTCTACTCCTATCATAATTCAACCTATTTATCAAATTTATGTTAACCTTACTTTATTATAGTATACAATCATATTATCTATTGGGATTTCGGTTTTGCAACACTTTCAGTAAAACGGGTTGTTTTAAATTATGGGTAGAGTACTAATCGTTGAAGATAACGAACTAAATTTGAAATTGTTTCATGACCTTCTTACTATTCAAGAGCACGAAGTAGTGATTTCGAGAAATGGTGTTAACATTGTTGATCTTGTCAAAGATACAAAACCAGATCTTATTCTCATGGATATTCATCTTAATGGTATTTCTGGAATTGATTTAATTCAAACTCTAAAGGCAAACCAAGCAACTAAGCATATTCCTATAATAACTGTGACGGCATTTGCAATGAAAGTTGATCAGGCAAAAATTTCTAAATCAGGTTGCGATATGTACCTATCTAAGCCAGTATCTATTGATAAATTTTTTAAGGCAGTTGAAAAATTTATCCCTTCAGTTACGAAAAAGAGTAAACTATGACAGCAACAGTACTAGTAGTAGACGACCTAGAACCAAATGTAAAATTACTAGAGGCAAAATTACTTAGTGAATACTATACTGTTTTATCCGCCAACAGTGGAGCAAAAGCTCTTGAGCTGCTCTGTCAGAATAGTGTCGATATAGTTCTCCTAGATGTCATGATGCCAGAAATGGACGGCTTTGAGACTTGTAAACATATCAAATCTAACCCTGAAACAACGCATATACCAGTGGTAATGGTTACAGCCCTTTCAGAGATTGAAGATCGAGTAAAAGGCCTTGAATCTGGCGCAGATGAGTTTCTTACAAAGCCAATTAATGATACAGCTCTATTTGCCAGAGTTAAATCATTAACCCGCATGAAAACTGTTATAGACGAACTTAAGCTAAGAAATAAAACTAATGAAGAACTAGGTGGCCAAGTAGTAGATCTTAAAGATAATTTTACTGATAGTAAAATTTTATTACTCGACGATGACGTGATTCAGGTAAAAAATATAAA
>JANNVO010000217.1:0-8657 GCA_031414475.1 Rickettsiales bacterium | reverse complement strand
TCTTTCTTGCAATATCGTATTAAACGCTGTATAAAAGCAGGACTTAGAAGCGCTCTGTTTCTTAAGGCCCCTTCGTCTAGCGGTTAGGACGACACCCTTTCACGGTGTAAACACGGGTTCGATTCCCGTAGGGGTCACCATATCCAAACCTATATCAAACTAAATATCTACCCTTTGTTCTGGGTAATAATCTTGACCGTAAGACACAATGACGATACACTAGTAATGTACGCGTAACTAAGTATGGGAGAGTTTTGTATGTCTAAATCTGGAGTTTTTCATCACTTGTCCTTTGATACAATTGATCCAGCACGGTACCATCATCATTATACTTTATATAGGCAGGCTATTGATATGGGCACTATAGAGGATGTTAAGGCTTTAATTCAATATGGATTTGACGTGAATTCAAGTAATTGTGCAAAATTTACGCCATTGATAGTTGCGTCACGCCGTGGCGATCTAGATGTAGTCAACCTTTTGTTAGATAATAAGGCTGATATTAATGCAGTAACGGATTATAATGGTAGCGCTCTATACGAGGCTTTATCCAATGGACATTTTCAAGTTGCAAAGTATCTTGTAGGACAAGGTGCAGACACTACATTATCCACTCTCTTAGGAGATAATGCAATCAAAGTTGTGCAAAGGTTAGGTTGGGCAGAATTTGCTAATTATATGATCCAGGCCAGTGCTATGAGCGACGATGATCACACTGTATCACTTCAAGGGTCTGAATCACTTCAAGCGTCTGATGAAAATAATTCTTAGGACAATCACCTAGACAGGTGCGCAGGTATTCTGTGGCCATTATAAACTGGTGACATAATGCATTCTTCTGCGTTAATTATTTGTAACAGAGCCAAATTTATTCCTAGATTTAAGGAACAAAATTGGTTATCATACTCTTCGAAACGATCCTTAATTAACTTATTTTTGCAGCATTTATGGGAATTAGTCTTGTTCAGTTGATGGTTATTCTGCTAATTATTTTACTGTTATTTGGTGCAGGAAAATTGCCGCAAGTTATGTCTGAGCTTGGTAAAGGTCTCAAAGCATTTAAATCCTCTTTGAAAGACGAAGATAAAAAAGACTAATATAGATTTGTGCTATCCGGGAGTGATACTGTACTTATACTAATTTTTCGTATATATAAATTGAATAAAAAAATAACCTTACCTGGTCCTAAAATTATGAATCTTACTAAATCACTTTTTTCTGTAGTTATACTGTCTGTAATCCTTGCTTCATGTAAATCCAAACTGAAGGATAATGAAGATGTAGTTCCAGCACAAGAGCTATACAGTAACGGTATTAAAGAGTTGGAAAGCGGTGAGTACAAAAAGGCTTCTGCGGAATTTGAAAAGGTATTTTTCCAACATCCTGGTAATAGCATAACACCTCAAGCTGAGCTTATGCAGGCATATTCTTTGTATCTTGCTGGTGAATATGAGGAAGCTGTTGATATCTTAGATATATTTGTCAAGCTCCACCCCCGGCACGAGGATATTGCATATGCCTACTACCTAAAAGCGCTCGCAAATTATATCCAAATCTCAGATGTAAGACTTGATCAATCGAAAACTAAATACGCTAACGAAGGTCTTGAGGAAGTTATTATGAGATTCCCTGAGTCTAAATATGCTATTGACGCTGCATTAAAATTGGACCTAGTAAATGACCATTTAGCTGGAAAGGAAATGTTTGTTGGGCGTTATTATTTAGGTAAAAGAAATCCAGTAGCTGCGATAAAAAGGTTTCAAATAGTGGTTGAAAGCTACGACACTACTTCGCACGCGCCTGAGGCATTATATAGACTTGTCGAAAGTAACTTGATGCTTGGGCTTGTTGATGAAGCAAAAAAATATGCCACGGTACTTTCCCATAACTACCCTGATAATCAGTGGCGCAAATATAGTGATAATTTGTTGAAATAGAGAAATGCTGCAAAGCCTTCATATTAAGGATTTCATCCTAATTGAGAAGTTAGAATTAGATTTTAATGAAGGTTTTTGTGTGATCACTGGTGAGACTGGTGCAGGTAAGTCAATCCTTCTTGATTCTATTCTTTTCTGCCTAGGTGAACGATTTCCAGGTAATCCGGTTAGGCCGTCCGCAGAATCATGTTCTGTAACTCTTGTTTTTAGTGCTAGCGAAACATTAGATAATTATCTCAAAGAGATAGGTGTTGATAGTGATGATGTCCTAATTATAAAATGTATTCAAAACATTGTGGGGCGTAAAAAATTTTTTATAAACGATCAAATTGTCACAGTTAAGCTTGTACAAAATTTATTCAGCTATTTACTTGAACTTCATGGTCAGCATAACCACACTACGCTCCTAAGTATAGCATCGCATTCATTAATTTTAGACGAATTTGGTAAACTTGGCATTCTTAAAGCCGAGGTTGCAGAAGGTTATTCCGATTGGCAAGAAACTGAAAAAAAAATCAAAGAAATTGCTATTAAGAGAGAACAGATTGATAAAGACATAGATTACCTAAAACACGTTTGTGCTGAGCTTGAGTTAGCTCAAGTAAAGATAGGTGAAGAGCAAGAACTGGCTGATATAAAAAGAAAACTTCAATCTGGTGACAAAGAGAAAGAGCTTATTCAATCTGTATTAAGTGAAATTCAAGAAAGCTCAATTGAGCGAATTATTGCAAAAGCACAAAGATCAATTTCAAATTCTGCAAACACTGAATTTCTAGAAAAAGTGAGTGCTGATTTGGAATTGGCATACGATAAAATTGAAGATGCTAAGACAACTCTGCAGCAGATATTGCGTGATATGGACTTGGTAGAATTTTCCATAGAAGAAATTGAGGAAAGATTATACGAGATCAGAACTCTGGCAAGAAAACACTCAGCTGATGCAAATGATTTGGTCCATTTTCTTGAAAAATCTCAGGCACAATTATTAAACTTAGAAAATAAAGTTCATGTAAATTCTGAAATAGAGAGGCAACTTGAGGTACATAAAGCAAATTACTTTGCTTTAGCTAAAAAACTGTCTGAGCAAAGAAAGAAAACGGTTGCAGAGCTTGAGAAAAAAGTTATGCAGGAGTTATCAACCCTTGAAATGAAAAAGGCCATTTTTGTTGTTGAAATTGAGTCGGATTCTAATTTTGCTTCGTCAAATGGGGTTGATAAGATAAGATTTGTTGCTTCAACAAATCCAGGAATGAGTTTGTCTCCTATTGATAAAGTTGCATCTGGAGGGGAACTATCGCGGTTTATGTTAGCATTGCGTGTGGCCTTATTTGATAAGGCTCCAAAACAAACTATTATTTTTGATGAAATAGACGTAGGTATAAGTGGATCTGTTGCAGACTCAATTGGTTTGCGTTTAAAAGCTCTAAGTAGCGTAGTACAAATCATTGTTATAACTCATCAGCCACAAGTGGCTGGAAAAGCTGATCAGCATATTTTAGTTGAAAAAACTCAACATGATATTCATACTGTGGTTGAAGTAAGAATGCTTGAAAATGAAGCAAGGTCTTACGAGCTGGCTAGGATGATTTCAGGTAAAGAAATAACTAAAACCGGTTTAAAAGCGGCCAAAGAGTTAATAATTAGCAAGTCATAGAATATTAGTTTAAGAGGAGAAATCATGATGAATAAAGTAACTCAATTAGTAATATTTTTATTTCTAGCTATTCCATTAAGCAGCCTGGCTGGCGAGAATAAGATAGAGGGTACGGTGCTTAATATTTCTGCCACTGAATTCATCGAGGTTCCAGAAGACTTACTAGTTGCAAATTTGCATTATGAGTTCGACGCTACAACAGCAAAAGAAGTACAGAATCAAATTAATGCCACAATGACTAAGGCGCTAGAAAAAGCTAAGGTATTAAAAGATGTCAAGGTTTCAACACAGCAATATTCTGTATACAAATATGAATATGTGGTTAATAAAAATGATGAGAGAAAGACAAAATGGAGAGGAAGTCAGGGAGTTGTTATATCAGGAAAAACCATAGATGATATTTTAAAACTTACCGGTGAATTGCAAGAAATCGGTTTGGCAGTTGATGGATTAAGTTATACAATTTCTAATGATAAAAGAGAAGAAGTTCGAGATTCATTAATGGAATTAGCTGTTGAGAAGCTAATGAAAAAGTCAAAACGTGTGGCGAAGGCTTTGGGTAAAGATGTTATAAAAGTTGTAAGTATAAACGTTGATGCGGATACATCTAGACCATATCCTGTTATGCAATATGCAATGAGAATGGGTTCTGTTGCAAAAGATGAGATGAATTCTCCTGTAGCAGAACCGGGTCAGAGCCAAATTTCTATGACGGTGTCTGCAACAATTATGATAAAAGACTGATAGCATTTCTCATGTGATAAGGTATACGAATCACACAGCCACTCGATGGCATTCCCGTCTCACGGAAATGCAGTCTTTTAGCCGTTCAAGTTAATTGACTTATACAATATCAGCAGAAGAATTATCTACATTATCACCTGCTAAATTAGCTCCATCCTGAAGTAAATAAAAATAACCATGCTGCTCTAGCAATATTTTCTCATGTATGTTTAAGTGTATTTTGGCATCATTAACGAGCCATTCTATTATATTTTTCTGCTTACTACATACTGCTGTTCTTAAAACACCATTATCATGTCGATCTCTAATATCCACATCAATCTTATGATTTTCTACCAGCCATTTAAGTGCTTCCATATTTTGTGAAATTACAGACTTTTCTAAAAGATTGTAGTTTAAGCCGTCTTTGCAAGTGAGGGGCAGATCTCGCTCTGCTACAAGATACTTAAGAATATCTATTTTCTTATTTGCAATAGCAATATGCAATAAATCTTCCCCTCTATCATTTAACATATTAATTGCCATATGACAGTCTTCTATAAGCCATTTTACTATATTCAAATATCCGTGCATGCAAGAATATTGGAGAAAATTATTCCCCCACTCATCCTTTTGATAAGGATTAAGTCCTGCCTCCGTCATTAACCACTGTATTGTAGCTAAATTATTATTTGGTGCGTCATCATTAAAAGATGCTAAATAAAGAGACAAGTTACCGCCGCAATTAAGAGGCGCGTTTTGTTCGTTTACTAATTGCTTTAACTTCTCTAGATTTCCATGAAATATAGCTTCATTAACATCTTCAACAAGATGAACTGTATTACTTTCCTTAGGCTTTATTTTAAAAAAAAGACTTTTAAATTTTTCTTTCATCTTATTTCTCTCCATGTAATCCAAGCTACAATATTACAAAAAATAAATAATATCAATACATTATTATACAAAAATTAGTAATTAACCTGTGTTATTTTTCTTCATTTTAGTATTATATAATAACTTAATAAGTGATTTACCTGTTCACTTATTATTAAGTTTATAATAGCATTTATATTAGGTAATCTAAATTAGGTCTCATAAAATATGAAAAAGAAAACTAAAAATGTGCGGGTACAAGAACATATAGAAGACAGAGAAGATGCATTAGCTAAACTGGAAAAAGTGCCAAAACTAGAAGGTTATTTGTCACACGAAAAAACCGATCTTATAATATTAAAAGCACAACTGGCAGCTTTTCAGGACGCAGAGAAAGAATTGAAAAAATATCGAGTGAAGTAGAAAACTTAATGGAGAAGTATCTTGTAGCGCGCGATAAAGATGGTGGTCTGGCAGGCTCAACAAAAGACCAGCAGCAATTTAAACAAGTTAAAGAAATAGCATTTCAAAATTTACTCAATTTGACAACAGGAGGTGCTTCTCTTGCTGAGACAGGAGTCCAAGTTATTCAAGACAGCATAGATTTAGTCAAAGATACGATTGCAAAAGAAAAAGAGCATAAGCAGGCACTAGGAGAACTACGCGAAATTGAAAAGAAGTTTGATGACGCCAAAAATAAACTATTAGTATGCGGCGACGAAATTACCCACAACATTTATGCATACGAAAAGAGAAAGGTAAAGTTGTATTATAGCTTAGACAAAGAAACTCAAGATATATTAAACAAAGAAACATCTATTACAGAAAAGATCGGAGCTACAACGTTTAAGTGGGCACATGGAATAAGGAAAACAATCACCACGCAGTTAAATGAGGATCCAAGAGAACGTAATAAACAACTTAACAAAGAGCTAGATGCGCGGCAAGAACTAGAAAAAAACAGTCCCTCCAAACCACAACTAACAAAGGAGAAAGAGGATGCTTTTGGAAAACAATTCCAAGAACGACTCAAGGCTCTGGAAGAATCGGGAAGACTCTCAGATTTTAAGCTTGAAGGAGAGCATGTATTTGCCCAACCTAAGGTCCCCAATAAACGCACTACTACTACCAGTTATACACCCTCCAAAACACCTAATAACGCATTAAAACCCAAGAAAGGAGGTCCACATAAATAAGTTCGTACCAATTGCTAAGATAGATGTAATAAGGCTTTGACGCTGTCTTAGGCGTCAAGTAAAAAATAATCTTAAAATTATTATTGACTCTTATTACGGATGCTTGATTATTTTATAATCATTGTTCAAAAAAGGGTCAGTCCTAAATTTTGAGTTTGGTCTCTGCTTTTTCTTTACTTTACTTGATGTTTTATTATAGACTTACATCTGTGGTATAAAAATTAATCAAAAATACAAATACAAGATGAATATTCACGAATATCAAGCGAAACAAGTTTTAGGTAAATATGGTGTGCCTACATCTCATGGTATTGTTGCTTTAAAGGCTGAAGAAATTGATGATTTAATCAAGAATTTTGAGGCAAAGGTCTATGTTGTTAAGGCGCAAATTCATGCCGGTGGTAGAGGTAAAGCTGGTGGTGTAAAAGTTGTACGTAGCAAAGAAGAGGCTAGAAGTATCGCTCATGATATGTATGGCAAGACGCTAGTAACACATCAGACAGGACCAAAGGGTCAAGTTGTCAAGAGGGTGTACATAGAATCTGGCTGTGATATTGCTAGGGAATATTACTTTAGTGCGGTGCTTGACAGATCATCGAATCGAATAACATTCATGGCTTCAACTGAAGGCGGGGTTGATATCGAAGAGGTAGCAGAAAAGACACCAGAGAAGATAATTAAAGTTTCAGTTGATCCAGTAACTGGTATTTTACCTTTCCACTGTAGAGCCTTAGCTTTTAGACTTGGTTTTTCTGGTGATAAAGCAAAGCAGATGATGAAAATAGCTGAATCGGTTTATAATGCTTTCGTCGCTACGGATGCGTCTCAAATAGAGATTAATCCACTTGTAGAAACTATTGATGGTAATTTGCTAGCACTTGATGCCAAAATAAATTTTGATGATAATGGACTATTCCGCCATCCAGAAATTGCTTCTTTGAGAGATGAAGCAGAAGAAGATCAGCTTGAAGTAAGAGCAAGTAAAGCTGATTTAAATTACGTTAGGATGGATGGAACTATTGGCTGCATGGTTAATGGAGCTGGTTTGGCCATGGCAACTATGGACATTATTAAACTGTATGGAGCAGAGCCAGCAAATTTCTTGGACGTTGGCGGTGGCGCGGATAAAGAAAGAGTCGCTGAGGCATTTAAGATTATTCTTTCAGACAAAGCGGTAAAGGGCATACTAGTAAACATCTTCGGTGGCATTATGAGATGCGATATTATTGCTGAAGGAATAGTAGCTGCTGCAAAAGAAGTTGGTGTTAAGGTGCCACTAGTAGTTCGTCTTGCGGGCACGAATTTTGAGCTTGGAAAGAAGATATTAGCGAATTCTGGCTTAGAAATCATTGCTGCTGATGATCTAGGGGATGCGGCACAAAAAATTGTAAAAGCTGTATAGATTTGGGAGCAATAATAATATGTCGATACTTATAAATAAAAATACAAAAGTAATTTGTCAGGGATTTACAGGCTCCCAAGGTACCTTTCATTCTGAACAAGCAATTGCTTATGGGACCAAAATGGTTGGTGGCGTTACACCTGGAAAAGGTGGACAAACGCATTTAGATTTACCTGTTTATAATACAGTTGCTGAAGCTGTTGATAGAACGGGAGCAAATGCCACTGTAATTTATGTTCCACCACCATTTGCTGCAGATTCAATCTTAGAAGCAATTGATGCTGGGCTTGAATTAGTGATTTGTATTACTGAGGGTATACCAGTAATAGACATGCTTAAGGTCAAAAGAGCTTTAATTGGTTCGAGGACTAGGTTGGTTGGACCAAACTGCCCTGGGGTGATTACTCCTGACGAGTGTAAAATTGGGATCATGCCAGGTCATATTCACAAAAAAGGCAGAATTGGTATTGTTTCAAGGTCAGGTACCTTAACATATGAAGCTGTTGCCCAAACAACTGCTGTTGGTCTTGGCCAGTCTACTTGTGTTGGTATAGGTGGTGATCCGGTAAATGGAACTAATTTTATCGATTGTATCGAATTATTTTTGCAGGATCAAGATACCCAGGCAATAATCATGATTGGTGAAATTGGTGGCAATGCTGAAGAAGATGCAGCAGACTTTATTAAAAAGTCTAAAATCAAAAAACCAGTTGTTGGCTTTATTGCAGGGGTAACGGCGCCTCCAGGTAAAAGAATGGGTCATGCTGGTGCAATTATTGCTGGTGGCAAAGGTTCAGCTGGAGATAAGATCGAGGCTTTAACGAGTGCTGGGGTAGTTGTTTCTAACTCTCCTGCTGAAATTGGTCGTACAA
>JANNVO010000216.1:0-1685 GCA_031414475.1 Rickettsiales bacterium | reverse complement strand
GCCGGGATTCGGCATCCGGCCGGAATGCAGATCACCTAAGCCAGTCCGCTGCAGCGGATGAAGGCGCGACGCACCCACCTCCCGGTAAGGCCTCGGTCCGCTTCACCTCCGATCCGGCCGCCACTCATTCTCCGGAGCGCTTGGGCCAGTTCTATCTGCCGCCCATCAGCATCGACGGACTGAGCTTGGAAGCGGCGTTGAAGAAACTGCAGGCGGCCTACGAGGAAGCCTGTCGCGAGACCGGGGAAACACCGATCCAACTGACCTTCTCCGTGCCGCCGGGGCTGGACCGTCCGTTGACCGTGAAGATCGGCAGCGGGACTCTCGAAAACTCCATCCGCTTGCTCGCCTCGCTCTCATCCCTGAAGGTGAAACGCGAAGGGCCGGCGTATCTCTTCGAAGCGCCGGAAGATACCGGCAAGCCGGTGAAAAGGTCACTCGCTGTTCCGCCGGATATCCTTTCGCGCTTGAGGTCCGCCGCTCCATCAACGTCCGTGGATTCCAACGATCTTGCCGCGGCCTTTGCGGCACTCGGGATCGATCTCGATCCTTCGACCCGCCTCAAGTTCTTCCCCGGATCGGGTACCCTCCAGATTGAAACCATCCGCGCCGCCGATGAAGTCGCCGTGAGCGCGATGGTCGAACGGCTGGTCGGCGAACTACTCATCCAGCACAAACTGCAAACCCGTATCATCGAACTGCCCGCCGGCATGGAGTGGACGCCGCCGGAAAGTTCGCAGCTCGACGAGGCGGGCATCCAGCTTCTCATGCGGGAATTTGCCACAACCCAAGGTGTGGAGCTGAGGACCATGCCATCCATCGTGACTCGTGACGGCCAAACGGCAGAAATGAAGATCGTTCGCGATCTGATCTCCCCGGTCCCGGGATCGGAAGGGGAGTTCAAAACCGACAAGGTCGGGGTCGTGCTCGACGTCACCCCGGTGATCCTCGGCCTCGGCCAAAGGCTCGACGTGGAATTCAACGTGACGGAAGGGGCTATCGATCCGAAAACGGGCGGTGCCGTCGTCGTCGAGCGTGCCTCGATTGCGAACACCTCGTTCACCCGCGACGCGTCCACCCGCCTGCATGTCGAGACCCGCCCGGACGGCTCCCGGATCTTGTTGCTGGTCACTCCGACCCTGATCGACGCGACCGGCCGGCCGGTGCGGGCGGCGGAGTGAGTTGCCTCAAAGTCTGCCGGCGTAGGTTTGTTGCATCCGGGGCTTGTCACTGCAAAGACCCCGGAAGTTCCGTGCTAGCGGCGTCGGACCTGATAGAATGCCCTGCCGGCCAGCGGGTTGGTGTCCACCCATTCGGTTTCCACCGGTGTTGCGGTTCGGATTTTATAAGCGCCGGTCCACGTGAGGTCCGATCCGATGTTCGAGGTCACGGTCACGGTGTTGCCGGACCACGATTGCACGGCGATTTCGCGGCCGGCGTTTTGCCCGTTGCCCGGTATGAGAAAGTAGGTCACTCCAGAGGTCAGGACCGTGCCGAAGTTCACCCGGGAGTCGCCGAGGGTGAGCCCGCCGGCAAAGCCATCGATCACGCTATCGACGACCGTGTTGCCCATCGCTCCAAGGAGCCCTTCGACCCGCGGAGAACCGAAGCCGGCCGCAAGGTCCGCGGAGCGGTAGATGTCGAACACTTGCCCCGGTCCGGACGGAAACGCGAGGGTCACGGTC
>JANNVO010000215.1:0-7039 GCA_031414475.1 Rickettsiales bacterium | reverse complement strand
GTCTTCAGTTTCAGCTGCAATGAAAAACACTGCTGAAGCTATAACTTCAACTAATCAAATGGTATCAGAAAATATGCAGTCCATCTTGAAAAGGGGATCCGATGCGCTTCAGAAAAATACAACCGAAATGTATAACACGATGAAGGACGCGGTTTCTGCAGGAGACGTGAATCAAATTAGTGCTTGCCAGCAAAAATATTTACAATCAACCATGGACACTAATTTCAATAATGCCAAAGAAGTTATTGATATGTCTACAAAGTCATTACTTGAAGTGCTTAATGTTATGCAAACTGGTATTAAAGAAAATACTGGCAAAGCTTTTGCAAAGGCAAAACATAAGTAGACTTAATTTTTATTCAGTTAATGTAAAAAGCTAACTTATAATTAATCTATACCAAATAATTTGGCTTTGTTGCAAATAGAAACGTCAATATCAATTCAATATAAAGAGTAGATATTGACTAGTTTATTCACTTAATCTGCTATTTGTAATAGTACCCTTTTAAGCAACATCAGTAAAATAATTCTATAAAGGTAAAAAAGTAATTATTAATTCACTTAATAAGCGGCTAAGATTAAGTATAGCTAAAAACTAGCAAAGAATAATTTGAAAAAGTTTATAAAAAATAATTCTGATCATTAAAGATTATGAGCCATGTTGAACCGGTAACACAGGTTTTTTTAAACTCACTGCTTAAAGTGGGCGGGCCGCCTATCAATAAGCTTTCAATCCAGGATGCGCGTAATGTTCTGGTAAACGCTCAAAGCGGCAATATCAAGATATATCCGGTAGAGATTGAAGACCACGATATTCCTTGTGGCCCTGATAAGAAAGTAAACATTAGAATTTTCAAACCAACCTCTAACAATGACAAGCTTCCAGCGTTTATATATTTTCATGGTGGAGGGTGGATATTAGGTGATAAACATACTCACTACAGGCTAATGTGCGAAATTGCTCATGGAGCAAATGTTGCTGTGGTCTTTATTAATTATGACAGATCGCCTGAAGCACAATATCCTGTAGCGATAGAGCAATTATATGGGGCTACTAAATATATCTCTGAACATGGCGGGTTATTTAACCTGGATACCTCTCGCATTGTTATAGGCGGAGATAGTGTTGGCGGAAATATGACGGCAGCTGTCACTTTGCTTGCCAAAGAACGCAAGGGGCCGAAAATCGATTTCCAGATCCTGTTATATCCTGTTACAGATGCAAATTTTGATACTGGTTCTTATAATCAGTTTGCAACGGGTTATTTCCTTACTAAAGAAGCTATGAAGTGGTTTTGGGATGCTTATCTGCCAGATAGGAATAAGCGTAATGAACCTACAGCATCACCACTCCAGGCCTCTTTGGAGCAGCTAAATGGGTTACCTCCTGCGTTGGTGATTACTGGTGAGAACGACGTATTGCGAGATGAAGGGGAAGCATATGCTCGTAAATTGATGAACGCTGGCGTTAACGTAACTGCAATCAGGTTTCAAGGTACAATTCATGACTTTGTAATGCTGAATGCTATAACTGAAACCCCTGCAGCCAGGGGGGCAATTGCTTGTGTGAACGATAAACTACGTAGTATTTTTGGCTCTGTTACAAACGGGGAATGAGATTAAAATTATATAGAAATCGTGTTTATATTTGCAACAGCGCCATAAATACTGAGATATGATTCTAAATAATCTTATCAGCTTTTGCCAGTAGTTCTTTTGGAAATACTATTCCAAGTTTAGCTGCCGCGCTTTGATTCAGAAATAATTCTGTACCTTTTGGAAACTCAACATTCATTTTGTTTATGTCTTCTCCGTTTAGTATTCTTGCAATCAAACGGGCTGTTTGTTTACCAATCTCGTATTGGTTTGGACCAAGCGCAGCAAGTGCACCATCCTTTACGATATCAGTATCACTAACAAACACAGGGATTTTTTGGGCGTTCGCTGCCTTCACTATGGTTTTTAATGCACTGAGCGCCATATTATCGTTACTAATAAATATTGCATCAACAAGCGAGCTGAGTTTAATAGCACTTTGATAAACTTCAGAAGTTTTGCTAGCAGTCATTTCTATTAATTCTAGTCCATATCTAGGGCAAATTTCTTTTAGCCTGTTAACTAGAGTAATAGAATTTAATTCTCCAGGATTATATAAAAACCCTATTTTTTTCATAGTGGGCTTTATCTTCTGGAACAGCTCAATCTGGGGCTCAAGATCAACGAAATTTGATACACCAGTGATATTATCCCCTGGCTGGGTAAGTTTGTTTACTATTTTTGCGCCCAGTGGATCAGTAACTGAAGTAAAAACAAGTTTTACTTGACCTTCTTTTGCATATTTAACAAAGGATTGCGCCGTGATTGTAGGGTTGCCAACAACTATATCAGGTTTTAGACTAACCAACCTGGCAGCTATCTGATTTGCTAATATTGTATCGCCTTGCGCATTGTCGACTTTTAAATCTAGATTTTTACCATTTATATAACCTAGGTCCGCAAGACCATCAATAATGCCTTTTGTAGTCATGTCGAGAGCTGGGTGCTGTACCAATTGGCTAATGTACACTTTCTTCATGTTTTCTGAAGCAATTGCAACTGATGACAAACTTGTACATTTTTCTGAAGCAATTGCAACTGATGACAAACTTGTACATATTGTGATTATCCAAATAAAATTTTTAATCATTTTTTATTCTCCAATTTTTTTAAAATGTTTCTATATCCACCATATTTTTCTTCTTTCAAGAACCTGGCCACTCTTCCTATCGTAGTTAAGCTTGCACTTGTGAGTGCATGTATTTCTCTATAAGACAAATCTTCGTTTGCTAACAACTGACAAACTTTCCATCTTTCTTCTAAAGACCTTAATTCTGCTGGTGTGCATAAGTCTTTAAAAAATGTGCTGAGCTGGTCTTTTGTTTCGATAATTAAAATGGCTTCTAGCAAATCTACTGCTTTATGTTTATTCATTATTACCTACACTAATTTGATTGTATTGTTGTACTAGCATACTAGTACAACAATACAATGTCAATAGGCTTTATTATTTTATAGAAAATACGAACTATGGATAAGATAATTCACAATAGCTTTTTTGCAAAAGCTTGTCAGAAAGAGTCTACATGCCTACGCGCGCGCGAAAGTCATCCTGAATCAAGTTCAGGATGACTTTCTCGAGATAAAGGACCGGTCCGTCCTAGCACTTGTGACGGACAGACCTATTGTAAACAGTGCTTAGAAAGGATTATGTTTATCTATCCATAGTTCAGGTTAGAAAAATGCGAACTATGTCAGTTCTGGATAAGGAATATCTAGAAATGCAAGAGATATAATTGGTGTAAGATGATAGTGTCTGTTTTAAATGTTTTTGTGAAAAAGAAATAAACCTAGATAAAAAGCAAAATTCTTTGTAAATAGTTATTGATTTAGCAACAGAATTTGCTAGAGGTTTATGCGGAATAAATCTATGAAGATTAGCTCTATGAGTGGTTTCTTACTGAAAAAATAATGTAAGAACAGAAAGCAACAAAAATACTCACAAGTCCAAGTACTGTAACCATTGGTATACCTCACATTTACTGATACCAATACAGGATACAATAAGTCGCTAGATAATACAAATTAATTTCTAAACTAATTGATAATAAATCGTATTTATTATCATTTTATTGAGCAATTTTATATTGGCCAAATAAAGAAAATGCAATTATACTGCTCTGCTTATGTAGACTAAATCAAAAGCGCAGAAGATATGACAAAATTATCATTTCAAGAATTAATTTTGAAACTCCAATATTATTGGCAGGATTATGGATGTGCTATTTTGCAACCTTATGATGTCGAAGTAGGGGCGGGAACATTCCATCCAGCAACTGTTTTGAGGTCACTTGGTTCTAAGCCATGGAATGTAGCCTATGTACAGCCATCTAGAAGGCCAACTGATAGCAGGTACGCTCAGCATCCGAACAGAATGCAGCATTATTATCAGTTTCAAGTTATATTAAAACCATCGCCAGATGACATTCAGGATCTATACTTGAAAAGCCTAGAGCATCTTGGAATTGACACGCAAGCGCATGATATTCGTTTTGTAGAAGATGATTGGGAGTCACCAACCCTTGGTGCCGCAGGACTCGGTTGGGAAGTCTGGTGTGATGGAATGGAAGTGTCGCAATTTACTTATATGCAGCAAATTGGTGGCATTGATTGTAGGCCAGTGGCTGGTGAGTTGACTTATGGCTTGGAGCGTTTAGCATTGTATATTCAAGGAGTTGATGCAGTTAAAGATTTAGACTGGAATGGTCAAAGAGGTGAAAAAGCTCTGACTTATGGGCAGGTAGATTTTGAAGCAGAGAAACAGTTCTCAAAATTTAATTTAGAATTGGCAGATACTGAAATATTATTTCGTCATTTTGAGGATGCTGAAAAACAGTGCTCCGCATTGATCAAGGAAAACTTACCTATGCCCGCATATGAGTATTGTATTAAGGCAAGTCATTTATTTAATCTACTTTGTGCAAGAGGGGTGGTTAGTGTGACTGAGCGTGCAGCGTATATAGCAAGAGTTAGGCGCTTAGCAAAATTATCTTGTGAGAATTGGATAGAAATGGATAAATCATGAGCGAATTATTATTAGAGTTATTTTCTGAAGAAATTCCGGCAACGATGCAGCAAAAAGCTGCTATTGGATATGGGGAAATTTTTGCCAAGTATTTTCAAGAGCAAACAATAAGTTTTGCTAGTATTAAGGCGTATGTTGGTCCTAGAAGGCTAACGATTCATGTTACTGGTATTGCTTCTCATGCTCCGGCAAGTAAAAAAGAAATAAAAGGGCCTAAGACATCGGCTCCAGAAAATGCAATTCTTGGTTTTTGTCATTCAAATGGTATTAGCAAAGATTTGCTCTCTCGCCAAGAAATAAAGGGAGTTGAGTATTTTATATATGAACAAATTACAGCAAAACAGCAAACAAAAGATATACTAAAAAATACATTAATGGATCCTATTTCGGCATATGTATGGCCAAAGTCAATGTTTTGGGGTGATTATCAAATAAAGTGGGTTCGTCCACTTAGGAATATCATGTGCATATTCGATGGGCAGACGCTTGATTTTAAATATGGGCACTTGGTAGCAAATAATAAAAGTTTTGGCCATAGATTTATGAGCCCGGAATCATTTGAAGTAACTAGTTTTGCTGAATATAAACAAAAATTAGCCGACAATTTTGTGGTACTTGATCACTTTGAGCGCAAAGAATATATCTCCAGAGAATCGAACAAAATAGTTGCTCAAATGGGTTTGGTTATAAAGGAAGATAACGACCTTTTAGATGAAGTGACAGGGCTTGTAGAATACCCTCAAGTTTTGCGTGGTTCAATCGATCAAAAATTCCTATCTGTGCCAAGTGAAGTGTTGAGCAGTTCAATGAGGAGTCACCAGAAATATTTTAGTCTATTTGATCCAAGCGGTAAGTTTGCGCCATATTTTTTGTTCGTGTCAAATATTGCGGCTACTAATCCAGAATTGGTTATTCGGGGCAATGAAAAAGTCCTCGCAGCTAGGCTATCTGATGCTTTGTATTTTTATAACCAAGATTTAAAAACGAAGCTGAGTCAAAAGTCCCAGAAGCTTGATAAGGTTATATTTCATGCAAAGCTTGGTACTGTGGGTGATAAGGTGCAGCGTGTATCAAAAATTGCTCAATATTTGTTGCCAAATAATGAAGACATTGTAAAGGCGGCCTTGGTTTGTAAGAGTGACATTGTATCTGAAGTTGTTGGAGAATTTCCAAATTTGCAAGGCATAATGGGATACTATTATGCAAAATATGAATCATTAAGTGAAGATATAGCAATTGCTATCCGTGATCATTATAAGCCGCAAGGACCAAGTGATAGTTGTCCGAACGGTGTTGCCGCATTTTTGGCTTTAGCCGACAAGCTAGATAGTCTATGTGGCCTTATGCTGGCAGGAGAAAAGCCAAGTGGTTCAAAAGATCCATTTGCGCTTAGAAGACAAGCACTCGGCATAGTTAGAATTATTTTAGAAAATGAGTTACCCGTTAATATTTCAGAGTTAGTTGACATAGCGGTAAGCGGTTATAGTGCTTATAAGAATGATGCTAATCTTTGTAGTGCGAAGCAGATAATAGAATTTCTAGAAGATCGTATGCGTCACTTTCTGAAAGATGAATACTCTCATGAGTTAGTTAATGCTGTGCTAGATCTCAAGAAAGAACCAAGTCTTGTTGATACCAAAATAAAACTGGACTCGTTGCAGGAATTTGTTGCAGAAGGGGCCTGTGCTGATTTAATAGTTGCCTATAAAAGAGCTAGCAATATTATCGCCGGCTTTAATATAGTTGCGCATATTGATGAGTCTTTATTTGATAATGATTATGAGAAAAATCTGTATAGTTTTCTAAAAAGTTATGAGCCAAAAATCAAGGCAGAAATAATAGCAAAAAACTACTCTGGGAGTTTAAAGATGCTTTCTGCTATGCGCACTCCAATAGCAAGTTTTTTTGATAATGTAATGGTAAAAGTCGATAATCAAATTGTGGCTAATAACCGCCTTTTACTGCTTAGTAAAGCAAAGCAGATTTTTGATCAGATTGCGAAATTTGATCAACTTTAGGTTGACAATGAAGGTTATTTACAATATAAACGATAATGGCTATTAATGGCATATAAACAAAGATTGTTGCTATAAAACTAAAATCAAACTATTGTGAGCAAATATTAATATATTATAGGGAGAACTATTATGAAAAAGATATTAGGTGGTATTAAGAAACATGGATTAGCGGGAGCTGTAAATAAGCAGCTAGGACAATGGGCAGAACCAATAGTAGAGCAAGCTAAAAAAATGGAAGACGGAGCAGAGAAACATGGTGGGTTATTTAATGCTATGGATGCCCAGATAGATGCATGGTCAACACCAGAATCCGAAAAGTTAGAAGCAAGAAGAGCGGTGGAAGAAGTAGCTAGAAGAGAAGCTGAGGAGTTGGCGGCTATAAGGGAAGCTGAGGAGTTGG
>JANNVO010000214.1:0-12710 GCA_031414475.1 Rickettsiales bacterium | reverse complement strand
GTAGCCATAGAAAAAATCATTTACTCTAGCAAAAGCAAACACTATTCCTACTACCCTATGAGCAAACTTTGAGTCCTAAAAATAATATGTCATTTCTATTATTGGGATTGATACTAGCCTTATTATAGTTAGATAATTTGGTATATTTTTATCAACTTGCATCTATAACCATTTAATTTTCTGTGATAGTATACTTCATTATGGGGATCATATATCCCTCTATTATATCCGAAGGCTGCTCTGCAACTTTTACAGCTCCTAATTTTTCATAAAACCCTTGTGCATTGGGATCTATTAAGAATTTAAAATACTTTACTTCTTCATTTTTTAGTTCATAAATAACTTTATTCCAAAGTATTGTTCCGAGGCCTAACCTCATACTATCTGGTTCAATATAAAACTTAGCCTCACTAAGTTCTCCGATTTGATTTGGCTCTATACAAAAAAATCCTTTGATTAAATCGTTTAACTCTGCCACGTAACATATTGATTTACCCAAAAACTCTTCGGTAATTTCTAGCGCCTCTACTGCTCCTTCTATTTGCTTTGGAGAATACCCCCATACTGCAAGAGAACGCATCATTATGTTATTTAGTATCTCATTATTTGGTCGTATTTTTTTTATGGCGTAGTGGTTTTTCATAATTAATATACCTAATTTTTCTAACCATCTCCAGATATGCAATTGGTAAACAATAAAACACTATAAGTCAACAAACAACTATAGTTCTAACAATAGAATTTTGCCTTCTTGTATTCTAGTGTATAGAATACTTGAATAATAAACTAATAACGAGTTTCAGCTAATAATGACACAGTTTTTTAATAATGCAGAAGAAGCAATAGCAGGCGTGCTCCGAGATGGAATGCTCTTACATGCAGGTGGTTTTGGCCTTTGTGGTATCCCGGAGAATATAATTTCAGCAATAGCCAAAACTGGAGTGAAGAATTTAACAGTAGTGAGCAACAACTGTGGAGTTGATGATTTTGGTCTAGGTATTTTACTAAAAAATGGCCAGATTAAGAAAATGATATCTTCATACGTTGGCGAAAACAAAACTTTTGAAAAAATGTACCTTGATGGAACTCTTGAACTTGAGCTCAACCCACAAGGAACTCTTGCTGAGCGTATCAGAGCCGCTGGAGCTGGCATCCCAGCTTTCTATACCAGAACTGGTGTTGGAACAATTGTAGCTGAAGGAAAAGAAATCAGAGAATTTAATGACAAAAAATATGTTATGGAAAAAGCTATTATGGCAGATCTTGCAATTATCAAGGGCTATAAAGCTGATAAATTTGGTAATGTAATATATAATAAAACTGCCAGAAACTTTAATCCAATAATGGCAACGGCAGCTAAGCTCACCATCTGCGAAGTAGAAGAAATCGTTGAAACAGGAGAGCTTGATGCGGCTAATATCCACACTCCTGCTATATATATTCATAGATTGTTTAAAGGAACAAACTATGAAAAAAGGATCGAGAAAATAACCATAAGAACTAGAGAGGCTTAAGTAATGTCATGGTCAATAGATGAAATGTGCCAAATTGCAGCGCAAATGGAAGTAAAAGACGGTCAGTTTATTAATCTGGGTATTGGCATGCCAACGAATATTCCAAATTTTATACCAAAAGGCATTAATGTTAGCTTCCAGAGTGAAAATGGTATGCTAGGAATGGGGCCGTTTCCCTATGAAGGCGAAGAAGACGCTGACCTTATTAACGCTGGCAAACAAACTATTACCGAACTCCCACAAAGCAGTTACTTTGATAGTGCTGCATCGTTCGCAATGATCCGAGGAAGTCATATCGACCTTACTATACTTGGTGCACTCGAGGTTTCAACTACTGGTGATCTAGCTAACTGGGCAGTACCTGGAAAGATGATTAAAGGCATGGGCGGTGCTATGGATCTCGTAGCGAACATCAAAAGAGTAGTAGTTTTGATGACTCACAATTCAAAAGACGGAGCTCCCAAGCTGGTGGATAAATGTACCCTACCCTTAACTGGTGTTGGCGTGGTCGATAGGGTTATTACTGATATTGGCGTTTTTGATGTTGACCATGAAGTAATAAAGCTTATTAAAAAGGCAGATTCCGTTTCATTCGACGAAATTGTTCAAAGAAGTTCAGCAAAAATTATTGACGCTAGGTAAGTTATTAAAAACTGACATTATTATCAACAACAATTAAGTTTGCAATAATTGTTTTGATATGTATAATCGCCGCCGTCAAATAGTCAAACCTAAAAAAAATTTTAATATAATTATGAAAAGAAAATCTTCTTCTGAAGTAGGTTCGCTCAACAAAAAGAAAAAATATAATACAAATGAAGATAATTACTTTGCTAGTTTGGGGCTCGTTCATTTTAAATTTGGCAAATACGAAGAAGCTATTTCTGCTGTATCTAAGGCAATAGATCTTGACCCAACTAACGCTGGATACTTCTCTAGTTTAGGAGCTAGTCTTGCTAAATTACAAAAACACGAAGAAGCAATTGTTCCATACAAAGAGGCAGCAAGACTTGAACCAACTAATGCTGAATATTGGAATAATTTGGGTTATATTTATTCTAAATTACAAAAATACGAAGAAGCAATTGTTCCATACAAAGAGGCAACAAGACTTGATTCAACTAATGCTGAATATTGGGGTAATTTAGGCTATGCTCATTTTAAATTAAGGCAATATCCAGAAGCAATTATTTCATACAACAAGGCAACAGAGATGGAGCCAACTAATGTCGAATATTGGAGTAATTTAGGCTATGCTCATTTTAAATTAGAACACTATCAAGAAGCAGCTGATGCATATACAAAATTAACAGATATTGATCCAACTAGTACTAAATACTGGTCTGATCTAGGTTATGTTTATTTAAAATTAGGGAAGAATAAAGAAGCTGTTTTTGTTTACACGAAGTTAACAGAGCTTGAGCCAACCAATGTTGAATATTGGGCTAACTTAGGGGTGGCTTATTTTAAATCAAGGAAGTATGAAGAAGCAATTGTTACTTACACAAAGTTAACAGAGCTGGAACCAACTAATGTCGAATATTGGGCTAACTTAGGATACGCAAATTTTAAACTAGGGCAATATCAAAAAGCTGCTGATTTATATGAAAAGGCAAGAAAGCTTGATCCACAATACGTCTTAAACAAAATTAGTATAACAATAATTCAATCAACTGATTCTATTGAAAAAGTAAAAGAAGTTATTATTAAATTTATTATTCCATTAAATAAAAATATCTTAAATTTTAGTAATGACGAGCTATTAATACAGAAAGCTAAAACTAATATTGCCGATGCTATAGTAAAATATACTACTACTAGCCCGATTGGAAAAAATACTTTTTTAGATAAAGCAATACAAATGTATTTAGAGATATGTTCAGAAGAATCGCTAACTAAAATCTATGAAACAGTGGAACACAATAATTATTCTAACGAAAAAAAAGCTGAAATATATTATAGTGTAGGAAATAAATACTTCTCACAAAAAAATTACAATAAAGCATTAATAGAATATAAGGCCTCTATAAAACTAAATCCGAAATTCTTAGACCCTTATATAAAGGTTAGCTCAACTTATCTTGCATTGGGGCAAAGTGATAAAGCTGAGTTATACAAAGGGCAAGCAAGTACATTTTTGGACAAGCCTTTACCAGATTTACTAGATACCGAAATCCATGAACAAGAATTGCTTATGGATTTGCTTGGAGATATTTAGTGGTCATGGCCTTTTTTGAGCGAACTTTAGTTTATAGTAAAAGCAGTTGAATTATGGTACAAAACTCGTCGGCGGAGTGACTAGTTTTTAGAACGTGTGAACGGATACAGTATCCCGTGATCTCAGGCGGCCGAAAGAGGTGCGGTCGGGGTAAGCTTTAAGAAGTGGCCATCCTGAACTTGATTGAAGCTTGCGCTTGCCTCTGGCCTAGGATCTTCTCCTACCAAGATCTCAGGCGGCAGAAAAAGAAGATACCGGGTCAAGCCCGGTATGAGTGGTGTTTTTAGTTGATCACGATAATTACCACCACAAGGTAATCATACTAATCTTGACGTGCTTAACAAACTACGTACAGCCTAAACTTCTGCCAATCTTTTGGCTTCGTCATCAGAGATTAGAGCATCGATAAATTCGTCTAGTTTACCTTCCCTTAGTACTTCATCTATTTTGTATAATGTTAAATTAATACGATGATCACTTATTCTGCTTTGTGGAAAGTTATATGTTCTGATACGTTCTGAACGATCGCCAGATCCGATTTGCTCTTTCCTTGAGCTTGCACGCTCTTCTTCTCTTGCTCTTCTCTCCTCTTCGTAAATTCTCGAGCGCAAAATCTTCATTGCCTTTGCTTTATTTTTATGCTGTGATTTCTCATCCTGAATTGCAACAACAACTCCAGTTGGTATGTGGGTAATACGCACGGCAGAATCTGTTGTATTTACGTGCTGCCCTCCAGCACCTGAGGCTCTATATGTATCGATTCTAAGGTCTTTATCCTCGATTTTTATATCTACCTCTTCTGCTTCAGGTAGAACGGCTACAGTTGCGGCTGAAGTATGAATTCTTCCGCTTGATTCCGTTTGAGGAACTCGTTGAACTCGGTGCACTCCAGATTCAAATTTCAATCTAGAAAAAACACCGTCTCCCTTAATTAAAGCTGAAGCGTCTTTGTAGCCCCCCACGCCAATTTCAGAAATTGAAAGTATCTCGAATTTCCAGCCCTTTAAGGCAGCATATCTTTGATACATGCCAAATAAATCAGCTGCAAATAAAGCTGCTTCTTCTCCGCCAGTACCACCTCGTATTTCTATTATTGCCCCTTTACCGTCTGCTTCATCTTTCGGGAGTAGAGCAATTTTTACCTCACGTTCAAGCTGAGTTAATTTAGCATTTAGCTCCCTCACTTCCTCTTCTGCCAACTCTTTTGTTTCATGATCAATATCCTGATCATTCACTATTTCTTTTGCTCCTTCAAGATCAGTTATTGCTTTTTTATACTCAGAAATTTTTTCGACAATTGGTTCGAGTTCTGAATAGTCTTTGGAGGCTTGAACGAAATCGTCTCCTCTTATGCCGCTAGAAAGCTTTTCTGAAAGTTCATTTTGTCGTTGTAAAATTTTATCTAAGTTACCTTCAAAACTCATTCTTACCTTCTTGATGACATAATGTTACTTCTCGCAGCAGCAACGCGCGCTATTGGAATACGATATGGAGAGCATGAAATATAATCGAGACCAGCAAGATGGAAGAAATCAATTGAGTAAGGATCGCCTGCATGCTCACCACAGACTCCAATTGTTAGCTCTGGATTAACTGATTTACCCTTTTCTATTGCCATGTGGATAAGCTTCCCTACCCCGTCAATATCAATTTGAGAAAATGGATCGTGTGTAAATATTTTTTGATCAATATAGTCAGGTAAAAAGGAGCTAATATCATCTCTTGAGATACCATAGGTCGTTTGCGTCAGATCGTTTGAACCAAAACTAAAATACTCAACATGATTTGCAATTTTATCAGCTGTAAGTGCGGCCCTAGGCAATTCGATCATTGTTCCGAGTTTTACGTTGAATTTAGTTTGGTGCTTTACTTCCATTGAGTTAATGGTTTCTAGTACATAACCATTTATTCTCTCTAACTCTTTTACATCAGAAATCAAAGGTATCATTAGTTCTAAAATACAATGAGTATTTTGCTCTGATTGCACCTGAAAGATTGCCTCAAGTATCGCTTCTACTTGCATGATATATATCTCCGGGTATGAAATACCAAGCCTACACCCTCTATGCCCAAGCATAGGGTTTATTTCATGAAGTGCATGCAACCTGTGGTCTATAAGTGAAATCGGTATATTCAAAGCGTCAGCCAGTTTCAACTTGTCTTTTTCCTCCGTTGGCAAGAACTCATGCAATGGTGGATCAAGAAGTCTAATATTAACAGGCTTTCCAGCCATTATTTCAAATAAGGATTTGAAATCGGCAACTTGAAGTGGTTTTAGTTTTTCGATGGCACTAATTCTCTGTTCGTAGCTCTGAGCTATAATCATCTCTCTAACTAGTGGAATTTTTTTATTATCAAAAAACATGTGCTCTGTTCGGCATAGACCTATTCCACTTGCACCAAATTTAAGTGCCACAGTAGCATCAAGAGAAGTCTCGGCATTGGCTCTAACTTCAAGCCTTCTTTCTTGATCAGCCCACTCAAGTATTGTATTAAATTCTCCAGAAAAACCTGGCTCTACAAGTTTTACGTTACCAATGATAATTGTACCGGTTGACCCATCTATCGTGATTGTATCGCCTTGCGCAACTTGATGACCAGAAGCGGTGGTAAATATTTTTTGCTTTTCATTGACTATTAAACCATTGATACCACACACGCATGGCTTGCCCATACCTCTTGCAACTACAGCTGCGTGAGATGTCATGCCGCCTCGCGCGGTAATTATCCCAACAGAGACGTGCATGCCTTTAATATCCTCAGGGCTAGTATCGTTTCGCACCAGAATCACTTTGTGATGGTGAGCCAGGTCTTCTGCGTCATAGGGAGAGAAAACTACTATACCAGTATTGGCGCCAGGTGACGCAGGTAGCCCCGTTGCAATCACTTGTGGATTCGATGAATAATCAATAGCAGTATGCAACAATTGGTTCAAAGAGTTTGGGTCGATTCTCATTAAAGCATCACTCTTGCTTATAACTCCTTCGCTTACCATATCAACAGCTATTTTTACAGCAGATGCTGCTGATCTTTTCCCTTTTCTTGTCTGCAGAATATACAACTTACCTTCTTCAATAGTAAATTCAATATCTTGCATATCTTTGAAATATGACTCAAGCCTGTCACATACCCCGACCAATTCCTGATATTGCTCAGGCATTTGCTCTTGCATTGACGTCCCATCACCATTACTAGGTGCTAGTATTGGAAAAGGTGTCCTAATACCTGCTACAACATCTTCGCCTTGGGCGTTAACAAGAAATTCACCAAAAATCTTTTTCTCTCCATTAGACGGGTTCCTAGTGAACACCACCCCAGTAGCTGAATCATCACCTTTATTACCAAATACCATAGACTGAATCGTTACCGCTGTGCCCATATCATCATCGATATTGTGAATTTTGCGGTATGCTATTGCCCTTGGGCTCATCCACGATTTTAATACAGCTTCGATAGCGTATTTAAGTTGCTCAATCGGATCTGATTCAAAGTCTTTGCCAGTATATTTCTTAATTACAGCCTTATATTCAAGAATTATCTTCTTTAAATCTTCTTCAGTCAGGTCACTATCTTTGCAAATATTATTGCTATCCTTATGATTTCCAAGAATTTCTTCAAAGTGATAACTCGAAACTTCAAAAACTACAGTGGCAAACATTTCCAAAAATCTTCTGTAACTGTCATAAGCAAATTTAGGATTTGATGTAGCCTTGGCTAATGCTGCCGCAACCTCATCATTCATACCTAGATTAAGTATAGTATCCATCATTCCAGGCATTGATACTTTAGCACCAGATCGAACCGAGATAAGTAATGGATTAACATCACTACCGAATTTCTTATTAACTTCTTGCTCTAACTTATTGATAGATTGATGTAATTCTTCTAAAAAACTTGCTGTTAGATGTAATCGCTTTGTGGAATAGGATCTACAAAGTTCACTTGATATAGTGAATCCAGGTGGTACCCGGAGACCAAGTTTGCACATTTGTGCTAGATTAGCCCCCTTACCTCCAAGTATATTTTTCATTGAAGAATCGCCCTCTGAGGCTGACTTGCTGAAATAATATATTAGCTTGTCCATGGAAGAATGCTCTTTAATAAAGATACTAGATAAATGCGTATATTGCGCCTTGAACTCTTGCACCTTATACAATACTTATTACCTCTTTTCAATTAAAATCACCTGAGCTTAGTAAAAGAAACATTATAAATTTAGGCTGCAACTTAATCATCACCGAAGTATAGACAAAGATATCTTGGGTATCTTAAAACTGACGTTTAAAATAAAGGACGGTTGTTATATTCCCGTCCTTTATTTTTTTTCAATGATTACTTTTACTCGTGGGTTTCGTTCAAATTTCCTGCTATTTCAACGATCATTGGTTCCTGCAATTCCTCAATATGGATAGAAGGACTTTCGCCCAGAAGCTTCAAAATTTCTCCTGGAGCTTTGATCGATT
The DNA here is from genome assembly GCA_031414475.1 of Rickettsiales bacterium. Classification (GTDB taxonomy): domain Bacteria; phylum Pseudomonadota; class Alphaproteobacteria; order Rickettsiales; family Rickettsiaceae; genus Megaera_A. The sequence continues at coordinate 4,515 of JANNVO010000214.1, read as the reverse complement.
CCAAGGTTTGATCAGGCATTATAAATGATAGTATTTTATTTAATATACCTATTTCATATATATCGTGAGATTTTAAAATTTGTACTAATAGTTTTGCATATAATGGTAAAAACCTAGTTGCTTCTAAATGATATTCTTTGATTTTGTATTGCAAATACGTGGTAATATTATTATCATCAAATGGTACTTGCGGTGATAGTACTGTTGCTCTGAATAAGCCAACAATAGAAGCCGCAGGTAATTCAAGGCTTTTTGTTGCTGCAATTTTAGCAGCAACAAGTACACTAAAGGAATGTGGTTGTATATTTAAGAACGTATCAAATGCTTCTAAAGCTTTGAGATATGCTTTTTGTTCAAAATATTTATCCCCCATCCCCTTCAAAACCGGTAATGCGTTTTTCTTGAGTGCAATTTCTTGTGGTGATAGCATCTTGATAGCTGATAGTTGCATAAACGACGGCTGGTGGCTAGTCTTATGACAAAAATCCAGAACATATTGTTCCCCTTCCTCTCCAGCGTCAGCATAAATTGACATAGCTAATTTTATTAACTTATTGTTTTCTATGCCTGTTGTTTCAGAAAAATCCATAATTGATTCACCTGAATTCATCTTATAAAGAGATTCTCCTGGAGCAAGTTTAGTTGCCTTTGTATATTGAGTAATGGCCTTTTGGTGTTGGCCTAATTCAGAATAAACATTTCCCAAATTATTAAAGTATTCAGCCGTCGTCAGATCTAACTGCGTTGCCTTTGTATATTGAGTAATGGCCTCTTGGTATTGGTCTGATTTAAAATGAGCAGTTCCCAACTGATTGAAGTAGGAAGCATTAGTTGGAGCAAGCTCGGTGGCCTTTTTTAATGAAGCCAGAGCTTCTTGCAATTGTTTTGATTTAAAATAAGAAACTCCTAAATTATAGAAGTGTTCAGCACTATTCTGATCTAACTGCGTTGATGTTTCATTATTTTGTGTTTTTTTATTGCTACTTTGTGGATCCTGTTCGAATGGTCTTTTCATAATTCTGTATCATTAAATTAATTAGATGCAACATCATGATAATTAACAGTTTTTAACTTGTCAAGAGGTGGCTTATTTAGCAACACCTTATTTTTATTAATACAAATTTAGATAAGATATTAGTTAAGTTAACTTGAGCTAGCGTAAGAAATTATCGTCGGCTGAGCTACCATAAGGGAGTGTGGCCATCTAGGAAGAATGTCTTTTAATCTAGTTTTCTGGATGACCCGTCATGTCTTGCGGCACTCTCTCGTTATGACGTTTTATTTACGCTATAGTAAAGCCTAGAAAAAACTCTCATCGCCATGGGAATGGCAGGCATTTGTATATTCTTTATTTAACTCCACAACTGCCCATACCCAGATGATGCATACTAATGTAAATATGCACATCAAGAATACCGAAATTGAAGAGTATGTAGCAGCAGGAAAGATAACAAATATCATTGATTGGAGCAGCGCGCTAGTGGATTTACCAAGCTTAGTACCAATCATGTCAGCCGCAGCTTTACCTCTGGTTTTAAGCTGCTCGTCAAGTGGAACATATGACATTTCTTTGGTAGAATCAAACAAAGTATATTTGCTTGATTTACTGAGTACATTCTGAATAGCTCCAATCACAATAGCAAGCATAATTGGATCGGTAAATGCAAATGACATCATCATAAACGTCGCAACAGGATCAAAATTCGCCACAACAAAAAAGCCGAGTCCTGTAACCAAAACCATAAGAGGTGTGATAACTGCAGCTGAAAGCCATCCTAACACCCTAACAATATTAGAGCCGAGCAATACAAAGAAAACTGTTAGTATTCCGGTATAACTTAAGTATCTGCCGATAAATGTAGCAAATTCAGTTGGCGTCGTATAGATTTTTGCGGCTTCTGCTTTCCAAGGGCCTTCGACCATATTAATCGCAATACCATAGCAAATAAGCAAAACCGTGATCAACCTTATGTATCTTGATTGAATAATCATCTGAAAGCTTTCTTTTAAAGTAAGCTGATTTTTCTTGACTCTAAATTGAAGGTTTTCAGCTGTAGCAATATCTAAAATCTTATGATTCAGAACCCAAAATGCTCCTAGTGCTATTAGTCCAAGGATTGTAACAACAGACATAACTATTTGAATCGATACTACGCTAACACCCCCGTCAAGCCTAAATACCTTAGTAAAGTAATCATTCATAACTTGTAAATTTATTAAAAATGTACCAGATAAGTACAGTCCTGTTTGTCCCAATAACCCAAAAAGTGGGTAGAATCTTTTAGACTCATCCACGGATGTAATTTTATTTACAAATTGCCAAAATAATAGCGCAAAAATAGCATTAGGCCATAACTCAGCTATCACATAAAACAAAGAAAAGCTCCAATTGGATAGTAATAGTATAAACCATTTTAAATTCGGAAAACTAGCGACTAATTTATTTGACGTCTCGGGAGACAAGTGAATTAGTTCATGATTAGGAAATAGATAAAATGCAAATAAGAAAAAGAAGCTTAAAAATATAGCCATTATTAGGTAGAATATATTTTCTCCCTTCATGACGCTCACTAACTTAACATAGATAATCGTCACTATAAATGCCGCTGGTAGTACCCCCCAAAACTTAAGAAACGAAATCGTCTCAACGCCTATCATGGTGTTGATGACACTATCTTTCATCGCTCGAATTAGGTTTTGAATTCCCAATATACAGAACATTAATAATGTAATGGACAAAAATTTTGGCAACTCATGTTTACGAATTGGCCAAACATAGTCTAAGAATTTTATAAATTTTGAAGATGATTGATGAGCAATTTCAGAAACTTTAGTCGCGTTCAAGTTGTTTTCTGAAATATTCGTCATAAATGTCTAACCCAAATGTTTCCCCATCGGCTAGGTCTACATAGTATACAAATAGGTATGGGCAGTCAAGAATAAAAAAAAATTATTTCAACATACTGAACAGGCGTACATAGTCATCCTGGAAGGCGTACATAAGTCATCCTGAATCAAGTTCAGGATCCGGGCAACGAAAGGAGATCCTGAATCAAGTTCAGGATGACTTTGTTTCGTGATTACAACCATCAAGCCGCGCAGGCCAGTGTTTTTATCATTTAGTAGAATTTTTAAAGATTTTACTTTGTATAAGTTTCTAATTTCTCACGCAATATTTCAATTGAAACACCCAAGATGCTGGCTGCCTTACTCATATCTCCTAGACAATAACCAATAGTATTAAATACCATTCTTTTTTCGTTATCTGAAGAACCTATCTCATGATGCACAGAAGCTTCTTTTTCTCTCTCTTTGATATTTATATCAATTGGCATTATCTCCGAAGAGTCAGAGATAAGAACCGCTCTATGGAGTACGTTTTCAAGCTCACGAACATTTCCAGGCCATGAATATACTAACATTTGATCAAGTGCAGATTGTGATAATTTTTTTTCACCCAGGCCGTTAGTTTTTGTATATTTTTTTATAAAATAGTTTGCTAAAAGCTCGATATCTTGTCCCCTTTCTTGCAAAGAAGGCAATCTTATATTAATAATATTTAGTCTAAAATAAAGGTCTTCTCTAAAGTTACCTTTCTCTATTTCTTTTTGTAAATCCCTATTAGAAGTAGCGATAATTCTTAAGTCTACTTTTACTGGAGAATTACCACCAACTCTATCTATTTCCTTTTCTTGAATTGCCCGAAGCAGTTTGGCCTGAAGCCTGGTATCCATTTCACTAATTTCATCGAGCAATAAAGTGCCACCGGATGATTCTTCAAATTTACCAATCCTTCTACTAACTGCACCAGTAAAAGCTCCTTTTTCATGACCAAATAGCTCTGATTCAAGTAAATTTTCAGGAATTGCAGCGCAATTTACAGCCACAAATAGCTTATCTTTTCGTTTGCTTTTACTATGAATATAACTTGAAAATACTTCTTTGCCGGTTCCAGACTGCCCCGTGATTAAAACATTTGCATTTGAAGCAGCTATTTTATCTGCTAGAGCAATTGAATCAAGCATGGGCTGTGACTTACCAATAATATTGACAGAGTCGTCCGAAAGAGCAGCAAAAATTGCAGCTATTAGTCTTTCATCTGGAGGTAAAGGTAAGAACTCCCTAGCCCCAGATTTAATAGCTAAAACAGCATCCTTTGGAGAACATTGAACTCCGTACGCTATTACTGGTGTCGATATCTTTTCATTATGCATAGCAGTTACCAGCGATCTTATATCAAATTGAACATCAACCAAAACTAGATCAGCACCCTTCCCCTGGCACAAAAAATCTACACCTTGACTACAAGACTCTACCATCACGACTTTTGCGTTTTTGGATCTTGCAATATCAATAGCCGTTTTAATTTCACTATTAATATCACCGATAATTAAAAGTCTCATACCATCCCTGAAATTAATTTTACAGATGCGATTTTTCGCACATTCGCGTCCTCAACAATAAGTTAAATTCACAGGCCGATAGTCCCACAAAGCAACATATATATATTTTAAT